>JAGLUV010000066.1 GCA_023134215.1 Candidatus Thorarchaeota archaeon
AGCTTCTTCTACAGAATAAGCACCTCTCTACTAATGGAACTTTCAAACGTATTCCTAGTTGTCCCAACTGCAGGTATGAACAGACACCTCGTTGTAATGAGTTGGAGAACGCAGAGCCTGTTGCTAGGCTTCAGCCCTCTTACTTGGTCTTCTGGTAGCTTCAGTGTTTTCGACCTGAGTGGCCGCGACATTGATGCGCGTTGGGCTTATCCTGCACCTGCTTCCAAGGATCCACGAGTCAAGCAATACACAAGCTTGGTACCAATAGACAAGGATTGAGTTTACTGTCTCTGCTTCTTTGAGTGAAATATATACATGTATATACCGGACAGCATGTACAATGGATTACTTTATACTTGTCTTTTTTTCATAAAGAACGACCGACACCTTGAACTCGCGACTGAAAAAGGCGCGCGCTTTCGCGCCGGGACATATCACAGGCCTCTTCGAAATACATGATGGTCATGCTGATCCCCTTCATCGTGGTTCTGTAGGTGCAGGTTTCTCTGTGATCGCGGGAACGGTCACCACAGTGACTGTTGTACAACAGGTCACCCGTGAGATAATCGTGGAATACAATGACGAGATCATAAATGCTCCAGTGACTAGAACGGTGGTAGAACGATTGCTCAGTCAACACAATAGAAACATGAAGGTCAGAGTTCAGCACGAGTCTGCTCTACCAATTGGTGTTGGCTTTGGAGCATCTGGTGCTGGTGCCCTTAGTGCAGCGATTTCTCTTGGCCATATTCTGAACAAAGACTTGACGCTGGAAGAGGTAGCGAGATACGCTCATTACGCCGAGGTCACAAATCACACTGGATTGGGTGACGTGCTGGCGCAGGTGACTGGCGGGTTTGAGATACGTCTTAGACCTGGCGCTCCTGGCATCGGTGAGATAATGAACATATCAAGTGCCAACATGCCCCATGTTGTATTGGCAGGGGCTACGGGTCTCGAAACTAGGAACTTCCTGACAGACACATCATGGCGTGCGCGCATCAATGAGGTCGGTGGTGCATTGATCAAGCGCGTAATGTCAAATCCTACCGTTGAAACTTTTGCAGCAAGCTCAAGAGAGTTTGCCAATGAAACCGGTCTGATGACTGGAAGAGTGGAGTCTGCACTTGAGGATTTATCCTCGCGGGGATTCGGAGATTCAAGCATGGTGATGCTGGGCGATTCGGTCTTCTGTCTTTGCGCCAATTCAGACATAGCTCAAGCTGTCAAGATACTCTCTGACCATTGGGATTCCTCGGAAGTCATGTCGACCTCCATTGCAAGTCAGGGCGGGGGGTTGATCTAGATGACTCGGACTGTTGTTCCTAACGATCATCCTCGAAAGGCTTCCCTTGATATCAGAGACAATGTGATTGACGGACATCAGTCCAACGTGGTGGCAACGGCTGGCTTATTGGCACATGGGCGCGGAGAGGCATTTGACTACCTCATCGGAGAACGCACAACAGCTCAAGCAGATGCGGCAATCCGAGCGGCTGTTGCTGCGATGTTGACGGCAGACCATCCAGTTATCAGTGTGAACGGCAATGCGTGTGCGCTTGTTCCTAAGTATCTTGTTTTGCTCTCGGAGCTGACTGGGGCACCTCTTGAGATCAACCTCTTTTACTATCGTCCAGAACGAGAGGAAGCCATCAAATCGGCTCTTCTGGCTGCTGGAGCAAAGGAAGTACTGGGCACACATGACCGTCCGTCAGCCACAATACCGGAGCTAACTAGCACTCGAAGAAAGGTTGATCCCGATGGCATTGGAGCTGCAGACGTTGTGTTGGTTCCTCTTGAGGACGGTGACCGAACTGAGGCTCTGAAACGGGTCAACAAGTTCGTTCTAACAATTGATTTGAATCCGATGAGCCGCACAGCAATCTATTCCGATATCACGATTGTTGACAATATCGTGCGAGCATTGCCTTTGATGGTAGGATACGCACAAGAGATGAAAGACAAGCCAGTATCCGACCTTAGGCAAATCGTATCAGACTTTGGCAATGAAGAGAATTTAATGGAATCCATACGTCTGATCATGGAGCATCTGGAATCCAAGGCCAAATCTTCTATGACAAATGTACCGACCAGTGGGAGGAAATGAAGTGAGAATCGTTATCATGGGCTCTGGAGCAATTGGCAGTCTGTATGGTGGGCTGCTTAGCCTGAGCGGTGAGGATGTTATTCTTCTCGTCGGAAGAAAGCGACAGATGGAATCTATTCGTGATAATAGTCTTCGAATCACGGGAGTACTTGGCAACCATGAGTTGCACCTAGATGTTACGGAAGACCCTAAGGATATACACAGTGCCGACCTAATCTTCATTACAACCAAGGCGTATGATACAATCGATGCTGCATCCCAAATCCGTCATCTCGTAGACGGCGGGGCATACGTTCTGTGTCTCCAGAATGGTCTTGATACGGAAGTGAAGGTAGCAGAGCACCTTGGCACCACTAGAGTGCTCAGAGGAACAACTTGCATGGGTGCTCTGGTGACAGGGCCCGGCGAGATAACTGCTACTGGCTGCGGAATCACAGAGATTGGTTCCCATTTCCCCGAAAACCGTGAGATGGTCGACAAGGTTGTCAAGCGCTTGAAGCAAGCTGGCTTTGATGTGAGATCGTCTGATAATATAGAGGGAGTCGTCTGGACAAAGACGATTGTGAATTGTGGTATCAATCCCATAGGAGCCCTGACCGGTCTTACGAACGGAGAAATCCACGATGACATGGCTCTTCGGAATCTAGTGGTCAAACTCGTTGAAGAGGCAGCCCAAGTGGCTGACACTCTGGATGTGCAGCTGACCACAGACGACCCTATTCGATACACGTTGGGTACGGCGAAAGCCACTGCTGAGAATACAAACTCCATGTTACAGGATGTTCGCGCCTGTAAGCGAACCGAGATTGAATCGATAACAGGTGAGGTCATCCGACGAGCACAAGAGCTTGGGATTGATACGCCGTTCAGCGAAACCATCTATGCCCTAGTCAAGGCTCTGGAATCCAAGCGGTTAGTCCGCACGGGATCAAAACCGGAGATGCGCCCTCTTGCTACAGAGGAATTGTTGAAGGCTATGTCTACACCTTGAACCAGCCGCGTGCCATCTCATAAGATGCGATTGCTGAACGCTGTGCGCCATGTCTTATTGCATTCATGTGGCCAGGGAGAGCAATCTCGAAGCTAATCTCTGATAGCCTTCTGAGTGATTCCACCAACTGCTGAGGGCTCCCTGTTGGGAAATCCACTCTTCCGAAGCTGCCCCCGGGGAACATGGTGTCACCTGTGATCATAATACCAGTATTCAGTATCTCAAGACATATGCTGCCTATGGAGTGCCCAGGTGTATTGTAGACGCGGAGGCTAAGGTCTCCGAACTGCACAACCTCCCCTTCCTCCAAGACACCTTCTATCTTCAACGGTGGGAGTCGTGCACTAAATGTGTCTGACAGTGTAAGGCTCATGTCCCCTTTGTTAATCATGTCTGCTTCGGCTTTGTGAAGATGCAGCTTTGGTGAGGCTTCCTCAAGCAGGATTGCTACGCCGCCTATGTGGTCAATGTGGCTATGAGTCAGAATCACATCCGTGATGGAGGCCATCGATGAATCAAGCCTACCTAATGATTTCTCAAGATGTTCTGCGTTTACGCCGGTCCCGGTATCTATGAGAACCTGCTTATCACCACAATCGAGGAAGGTGATGTTTGAGTCGAAGGTTCTACTAGTCAGGAAATGGATAGGTCCAGAGATGTGTTCGAACATGATTTCACCCCAGATGCTCCATTAGCTTGTCGATGTCGGTTCGAGAATTGTAGAAATGAGGGGCAACTCTCAATCGACCATTGCGGACTGAGCAGTGTATCCTGTTCTCTGAGAGTTTCTCTAGAAGTTTCTCAGCATCAGGAGGTGCGCACGACACTATGGCGGAGTTATGTTTCGAACCGAAATCGTAGTACTCGACACCGTTCTCCTCAAGTCGCTTGCGCAGATACTCTGCATTATCGAGAGCGGTCCTCTCTCGCGTTTTGGCTGGTATTCCATGAATGACTTTCAATGATTCAACCATCCCCACATACGTAATGACCGGAGGCGAACCTACCTGGAACATTCTTGCATCCGGAATGTGTTCCCTCATGGAATAGGAAAAGTTCATGATGTCCTTTACTCCCCACCATCCGAGGAACTTGGGGCGCACGGTGTTAAAGAGGCTCTTCTTCAAGTAGACATAGCCTGCACCAATCGGTCCAAGTAGCCATTTCGCTGCCTGACCTGCGGCAAAGTCCACGCCAATTTTCGCAAGATCAGTATCTATGTAGCCAGCCGCTTGGATAATGTCTGCAGCTAGGAACCCCCCAACTTCATGTACCGATGCGGCAAGTGATTCCAAGTCTGCTCGGTAACCTGAACCAAATTGGATTTGGCTTACGGCGACGACTCTCGTGTTCTCATCAATCATCTCCCTAAAGGCATCGACTGGCGCAGCACCCTGTTCGGATTTAACAATCCGGAGATCAACATCATAGAGTCTGCTTATGTTCTGCCATGGAACGTAGTTCGCGGGGAATTCTAGGTCACACAAAACAACATTGGATCCCTTGGGGTACTCGATGCTATGTGCAAGTGCATTGACACCAGACGATGTGTTTGGCACTAAGCCATATT
>JAGLUV010000067.1 GCA_023134215.1 Candidatus Thorarchaeota archaeon
CTGGTCAAGTCCAGCGTTGAAAAAGCAAAGACATCCTCAGTTACAACGAACGTTTCAGATGCAATTCTCGTGCTACTCAAGAATACAGGGGAGTACCTGCGAGTCGATGACATAATTGCACACTTTCAACAAGAAGGGGTTTCTCAAGCTTCGGTGACAGCTTCACTGGAGCGACTGATGAGAAAAGGGGACATCTTCGAACCGAAACCTGGAGTTGTAAGCCGAGTATAGGTACCTCGATTGATTCAAATGTTGATAGAACTGTGAGGGAATGATTACGATGCCTATAGTCGAGTTGGTTGCCAAGAAGACGATTGCGAACAACCCAGACCTAGGTCTCAGCGTAATCGACCTCATAGTACTGCTGTGGCTGTACTCAAATCCTTATGATAGCAAGAAACGTCAACTCAGCTCAATCCGAACCGTTCTGAAGATGTGTGAAACACTGCAAACACCGGGGAAGGGCATCGAGCTCACTGATGAGGAACTCACTCAGATTGTTTTGGGAAGCCTGGATCGGTTGAAGGGCAAGAATCTTGTCTTCATACGATCAGCTGGTCAACACTTCGTGAAGGGTACTCTCACTGATGCTGGCTTTGGTTTAGTGCGAGAGTCCATGAATTCGCCATCACTAAGGCGGGTCATTGCGGAGTTCGGCAATAATCCCTAAAACGGCCTTTCACTAACGAGAGAATGCCAGCAGAGGTGGAGAACTCAGGAATCTAGGTTTCTTGAAATCTACAAGTCCATAGGTTTAAATGCTAAACATTTCCGAAACTGGCCAGTCGCTCTCTGGAAGCGATTGCTTGAGAACCGATGGATGCAGTGCAGGCGCTTAGTTCTGCTCGCGAGAACAGTCTGTATACGTGTGCCGGTAGGGCCTGAAGTAGTCGTTGAGAGTGTCATAGTGTCTGGTTGAACACAGTGTTAGAACTGGGTTACACCAGCCAGGTCACTACACCGGAAGTGAGGCACAATGCCGACATATGGATATTCAATCATAGGCATGGACCCAGACCGAACAGCCATAGCCAGTGGCAGGAATCTGCGCTGCTCTCCCAAACATTCCAGAGAAGTCTGCAAAGAGCTCCGCGGAATGATGCTCGATAAGGCCATTGATCTTCTTGAAAGTGTAATTGAAGAGAAGGCATGGATACCTTACAGACGCCACAAGAAGAAACGCGGCCACCACGCAGGCATGAAGAAATGGGCTCCAGGCGGTCATCCGGTGAAAGCATCCAAGAATATCTTGAAGATTCTGAGAAATGCTGAAGCCAATGCGGACAGCAAGGGTCTGGACATTGACAGGCTCAAGATAGCCCATTCAGCCGCACAGCGCGGTAGAACATACAAGAAGTACATTGAGAGAGCTTTTGGCAGAAGCTCACCGTACTTCGAGAACACTACACACGTCGAGATTGTGTTGGAAGAGGTGGGTTAAGTGTCGGCAGTGAAGTACTTCATAGAGCAAAACACTCGCAAGCTTAAGATTGACGAGTTCTTGGGGCGAGAACTCAATGCGGCTGGATATGGTGGTGTGGAAATCCGGAAGATGCCCATGCGTACGGAAGTTATCATTCATGCCTCTAGGCCAGGCGTAGTTATTGGACGTCGAGGGGCAAAGATACGAGAGCTGTCAGACATCCTTGAAACCGATTTTGGGATTGAGAACGTGCAGGTCGAAGTAAGCGAGATAGAGAATCCTTGGCTCAGTGCCCAGGCAATGGCTTCCAGACTTGCAAGACAGCTGGAACGAGGAGTTCGTTTCCGAAGAATGGCATATTGGATCCTTCGTCGTGTAATGCGTGCTGGAGCATTAGGCTGCGAGATAATCGTTAAGGGCAAACTGTCAAGCAGGAGAGGACGCTACCAGAAGTTCAAGCAAGCTACTGTTGCCAAAACGGGCGCACCCGCCGAGTTGTATGTTGATGAGGCAGATGATACTGCCATCCTAAAACCAGGTACGATAGGTATCAAGGTCAGAATAATGCAACCTGATGCTAAACTACCTGGAGTGATAAGTGTCAAGAAACCGAAGCCAAAGAAACCTGCAGAGCTAGAGCTGCTCAAGTCAACGGAAGACGTGAGCGATGTGGTTTCTGAAATTGAAGATGCCAAAGAGGGCCTTGAGGGAATAACGGACGTTGATGAGTTAAGAGAACTAGAAGAACTCGATGGACTGGAGCTTGTGGAAGATGTTGAACCCACCGAAGAGAAGAAAGCTTCAGAGAAAGCAGAGTCCGCTGAACCTGAAGAGAAGCCGCCTAAAACAGAAAGCGAGTCTTTGCCTGATGAAACTAGTACTCTGGAAGAACTGAAGGAATTGGATGAGCTTGACACTCCCAATGAAGGAGGCGACTAATAGATGGCCCGACTCACGGCAAACGACATCCGCAAGCTCAATCCAGCAGAACGCCAGAAGAAGATGGATGAGTTGTTCAATGAACTCACCAGTGTTAGAATCCAGATTGCCACTGGTGGCGGTTCTGAAAATCCCTACCAGACGAGGATGATCAAGAGAGCTATTGCCAGGATTCTAACAATTCAAAGAGAAGAGGAGTTGAAATCGGAACAATGATTGTAACTCCAATGAACCTTATCCAGCACGAGCTGGTTGGCTTGAAGACACACGTGGTCGCATCTACGGATCCTGGACAAGTGTGTAAATCGGGCACAATAGTTGCCGAGTCCAAAGAGATGATTCACCTCGATACAAGTGCAGGTGTAATCCAATTGCCAAAGAACATCTGTGTGTTCGACATGAGTCTTCCCGATGGAACTATCATTCGCGTGGACGGACACGTGTTGAAAGGAAGACCTGAAGATAGGCTGAAGAAGCGTCTCAGCAGGAGATGGTGAAGATGGTAGATACGAAAGTAAAAGTCCGTAACATTGGGATTCCAAATGTAGTGCCACCTGAGAATGTGTGTGACGACCCGAACTGCCCATTCCACGGCAGTCTCCCAGTCAGAGGACGCATAATCGAGGGCGTCATCACCAGTATGAAGATGCACAAGTCGATTACGTTCCAGACGGACTATCTGCGCCTCGTCAAGAAATACTCTCGATATGAGAGACGCAGATCAAAGAAGCATGCTCATCTTCCACCGTGTATTGACGCCAAGGTAGGCGACGCGGTCAGAGTAGCCGAATGTCGTCCCCTTAGCAAGACTGTATCCTTTGTGGTAATAGAAACAAAGTCGCAACGAACTGAAGAGGAGGAATAGTCCATGTCAAGGAAAGTTGGTAGAGGCATCAGGAAATTCATTCCCAGGATTGCACGAGGGCTGCCCGTTGGGGCTAAGATTCTGTGTGCAGACAATTCTGGCGCGAAGGAACTCCAGATAATCACAGTCTTTGGATACAAGGGAAAGCTCCGGAAACTGGGAAAGGCTGGTGTTGCAGACCGTGTGAATGTATCTGTGACAAAAGGGAAACAGGAGTTGCGAAAGCAGGTCATCCAAGCAATCATTGTGCGTCAACGAAAACCGTTCCGCAGACCTGATGGCACTTGGATGCAGTTTGAGGACAATGCAGCAGTCCTCATCAAACCGGGAGGCGAGCCTCAGGGCTCAGAGCTCCGAGGACCAATGGCGAGAGAGGTCACTCTGAAGTGGCCCAGAGTCGCTGCCATCGCTTCGAAGATAGTGTGAGGTAGAAACTGATGACAAAGAAGCCGAGTTCCAAGTCCCCACGCAAGCAGCGGAGGCGCATATACAAGTCACCCTTGCATACCCACAAACGATTGCTGAGATGCCAACTAGACGAGTTCCTCAGGGAAGATTACGGTTTGCGCTCAATGGTCGTAAAGAAGGGAGACCTTGTTCGAATAATGAGGGGACAGTTTCGAGACACTGAAGGAAAGGTCGTTAGGGTTGACTACCGCAACGTGCGAGTCTATGTAGAGAGTGGAACAACCACAAAGGCGGATGGTAAGGAAGTACAGATTCCGCTCCATCCATCCAACCTTAAGATAACAGAGCTTGAGCTTGATGATGAAAGGAAGAAACTCATCGAGAGCAAAGTAGTCAAGATCGCGGAGAGTGAATAGATGACAAGAAGAGGTCAGAAGAAGCACCTGAAACGCTTACCTGCACCAAGACATTGGCCCATCAAGAGGAAGATAGCAAAGTTCACGATTAAGCCAACTGCAGGCCCACACTCCAAGGATCAGTGCCTAACATTGGCAATTCTACTACGAGAGATGCTGGGTCATGCAGAGAACATGCGCGAGGTGAAGATGATACTCTCCGATGGCCAAGTGTTGGTTGATGGTCGAGTACGAAAAGACCCAGGGTATCCAATCGGTCTGATGGATGTCGTCGAGATTAAGTCATCAGGTGAATGCTTTAGACTCCTCCCTAAGCGAAGAGGGGGATTCCGCCTTGTAGAGATTTCCGAGAAGGAAACAAGTGTCAAACTCTGCAGGGTTGAGAGTAAGATGATGATCCCTGGTGGAAAACTCCAAATAGCACTGCATGATGGTCGCAATATATTGCTCCCAGAAGGGGCAAAGCCATCAGATTACAAATCGTTGGATACACTGAAGATATCCATCCCGGACCAGAAGGTCATATCTTCGATACCCCTCGACAAGGGCGTTTACAGTATAGTCACCCAGGGAAAGAACGTCGGGATTGAGGGTAGAATTGTTGAGATTGAAAGGCGATTGGGTACTCACGCAAGTACAGTAACACTAGAGGATCCAGATGGGAACAGAGTCCAGACAGCTCTAGAATACGTGTTTGTTGTGGGTACTAAGAAACCAGAAGTCAGCCTCATTTCCGCAGGAGGGTCTGAGTAATGAGTGCTCCAGACGAACAGCTCTATGTTGAAGAATGGAGGGCATACCCGATGCGTGAGCCGCTTATCTCGAAAGTTGTAGTGGACATCTGCACTGGAGGCGGCGAGGAGATGGGCAAAGCATCCACGATACTGGAACAGTTGACTGATCAAACCCCAGTCCAGTCAAAAGCCCGTCAGACGGTTAGGGAGTTTGGTATCAGGAAGAATGAAGCGATTGCCGTGAGAGTCACTCTGAGACACAAGAGAGCAGAGGAGTTCTTGGTTAAGGCGCTCAAGGCCAAGGAGA
>JAGLUV010000068.1 GCA_023134215.1 Candidatus Thorarchaeota archaeon
AAGAACTGGGACTTAGATGGTAATTTCGCATTTGGAATCGGTGAGCACATAGACATACCGGGAGTGAAGTACGACCCTCAGTTGGGCATTCAAGGTATGAACATCACTATCTGCATCGAACGGCCTGGCTTTAGAGTGAAGCGAAGACGTAGGCGGAGAAACAAAATCCCATACAGACATAGGTTAACACCGGAAGAGAGCATGGTCTTTGTCAAGAACAAGTTTGGGGTCGAGATACTCGAAAAACTGCGTGAGAGGACCTATCTATTCTGAGGTGATGCATGATGAGTACGAAGAAAGATCGAGGAAGACAACGCAAGAAGATGGGCAAAGGAAGCCGGACTTGTCACCGATGTGGTACTCACAGGGCCGTAATCCGCTCATACGGTCTGAATATGTGCCGACGCTGTTTCAGGGAAACAGCTATCAAGCTGGGATTCCGCAAGTATAGTTAGGAGGTCCGTGAAGAAATGACACTACTAGATCCACTGGCTGATGCGATGTCAAGCATATACAACAGCGAATTAGTCGGGAAACCGGAGGTCGTTGTTGCACCAGCTTCCAGCCTGATAGAGAGAGTATTGCAGGTTATGCAATCAAGGGGCTACGTCGGTGAATTCGAGCGCATCGATGATGGCAAGGCTGGCAGATTCAGAATACAGCTCATGGGCCGAACCAATAGGTGCGGAGTAATCAAGCCGCGATATCCTGTGAAGCGCGATGGTTTTGAGAAGTATGAGAAACGCTTCCTGCCAGCATTCAATTATGGAATACTGATTGTGACCACGCCTAACGGGGTCATGACTCATGAAGACGCCAAGAAGGAAGGAATTGGCGGACGATTGCTTGCATACGTATACTGAGGTGAAACGAAGATGTCAGGCAAACCAAGCTATGGGCAGCGTATCGAAATCCCCAGTGATTGTCAGGTCAATCTAGAGGGCAAGACTATCACGGTGACGGGACCTCTCGGAACGCTTGAACGGACATTTCCAGAACCTCAGACGAATATCGCCATAGAGGGCAATGAAGTGGCAGTGTCCACTATAAGGTCTCGCAAGAGCACCCGCGCTCTGGTTGGTACTGCTATTGCCCACGTGCGCAACATGATTACAGGTGTGCAGCATGGCTATGAATATCAGATGAAGATCGTGTACAGTCATTTCCCCATCACCGTTGAAGTGAAGGACAAAGAAGTCATAATTAAGAACTTCATCGGAGAACGTGGTGTTCGTAAGGCACGCGTCATAGGTGACGTTGAGATAAAGATCGGAGAGGATGATGTAATCATCAGCGGCGTCAACATCGAACACGTATCGCAGACTGCCGCGAACATACAGCTCGCCACAAAGATCCGTTTCAAGGACAGACGTGTCTTCCTTGATGGCATCTACGTCCTCAAGAAGAGGAAAGGTGAAGCGGTCAAGTCGATAGTATAGGAGGCCAGATGATGTCCAAAAAGCCAAAACTGACAGATGTTGATGGAGTCGGACCAAAGCTAGAGGAGAAGCTTATCGCAGCTGGGTTCAAGACCGTGGCGAAGGTATCGAAGAGCGACCCTGCAAAGCTTGCAACCAAGGTAGATGGCCTCAGCGAGAGCAGAGCAGCTGATATCATTTCATCTGCCAAGAAATTCGTGCCAGAGGCTCCGAAGGCCAAGAAGGCTGAACCGAAGAAGGAGAAGCCCAAAAAGGCACCAGCCAAAAAGAAGGCTGAGCCAAAGGCCAAAATCAAGAAGACACCTGCTCAGAAGAAGGCCAAGAAGAAGGAGATACACGCTAGAGACAAGCTTGTTGATCAGAGACTTCTCAGGATTTCAAAAGAGATGAGAAGGAAGCAACCCCAGTTCCGCCATGAACAAGCTCACCGCTGGACACGCGTGAGTGATACCTGGAAAAAGTTACGCGGGATAGATAACGCTACACGAGAGAAACGCAAGGGCCGCATAGCCATGGTGTCTCCGGGATACAGAAAGCCAAAGGCTGTGAGAGGTATGCATCCCTCAAGATTTATTGAAGTTCTTGTCTATAGACCAGCTGACTTCGAAGAGCTGAATCCCGAGATTCATGCCATCAGGATTGGGGCAACCGTCGGTATGAGGAAACGTCAGGCAATTCTCAAGAAAGCCGACGCAATGTCTCTAAGAGTTCTGAATCCTGGCGCTCCGGAAGGCGTTTCAGAAGAGGACCTATTCTCCGAGCTTGACGTGGAGGTTGACTAGAGATGAAGCTTACATCCCAAAAACGACTCGCTGCTCAAGTGATGAAAGTAGGGAAGTCGCGTGTTTGGATAGACCCCCAATTCGAAGATGAAACCAGTCTCGCAATCACCAAGGAGGATATCCGCCGTCTTGTTGACGAGGGCGTAATCCAGAAACAGCCCAAGAAAGGTGTGAGCAGAGGTCGGGCACGTCACATTATGGGTCAGAAACGAAAGGGTCAGAGAAAAGGACCTGGCAGGAAGAAAGGCAAAGCTACTGCCAAACTTTCAGGCAAGGACCGATGGATGATGAAGATACGCCCAATGCGTCGTGAGTTAAAGCGACTCAGAAGCGATGGCAATATCACGCGTGGAGTATATCGCGAGCTTTACCTGAAAGCAAAAGGCAATGCGTTCAGGAACACTGCGCACATGCGGACTTACATCAAAGAGCATAAGTTAGGGAAAGTGAAATAATGGCTCACGGACCGACATACAAAGTCAAGTTCAGACGTAGACGAGAGGGCAAGACGAACTACTATCGTCGCCGTCGGCTACTCCTCTCCAGGCTCCCACGCCTTGTGGTCAGGAAGACCAATACAGGAATGATAGTCCAGGTTGTAGATGCTAGAGTGGCTGGCGACATGACAGTGGCATCCGCAGTTTCACCAGAAATCTC
>JAGLUV010000069.1 GCA_023134215.1 Candidatus Thorarchaeota archaeon
CTGAATAGCGATAACCGTCATGCATTACAGAGGCAACGTCACTCGCAATGCCGTCATGTGATGCTGCAGTAGGGATGGAAATCCAATCGAGTCCCGCTTCGAGTGCAAAGAGCTTGGCCATATCGATGCTCCTTCCACCTCCAAAGCCTATGATCACATCGATGCCATGATAGCGAGAAACCAGTCCCTTCCGATGATCAGGTGATATGGACCATATCACGTTAGCATCAACAATACTCTCCATCATTTGCCCGTACTTGTCGTAGATGACCACATCCGACACGATTAGAGGTCTCTTGTATCCTTCAAGGATATCATTGAGCTTCTTTAGGGCCCCCTCTGCAATAATCACATTGCTTGAGGTCATATCGTCCACATCTCAATAGCGGGCTCAAAAGTCACAGTTAAGGCCTTCTATCTCGCGCCAACTAGGCCAGCTTCCAGTTATCCTTGCATTAGTCTTAAGTAGCGTAAATTGCGGGCCGGGAACTTGCGAATGTAATACTACAGCTGATATGGTGAAAGCACACGATTCATTCAGTGAGCACCTGGAGTCCCATCTCATGACCCGCTACGTTAAGGTTGCACTAATGGGGTCAGGGTATGCCGGCAAGTCCACCCTGATCAAGCTTCTCACAGACGACACGTCCGATTTGGATGCCAACTACAAGCCGACCTGTGGGATGGATTGCGGGACAATCACACTCGACAAGCTCACTAAGATTTCATTGGTTGAGATGGGTGGTCAGACACACTTCGAGTTCATGTGGGCTGATTTGCTAAGGGGAAGCAAGATGGTGGTTGTTGTCACTGAGAGCACCCCCAAAGCAGTACTGAAGACGCGTCAGATACTGCAGAAGTACAAGAATGAGCTCGAAGGCGTTCAGATGATCGCAATTGCAAATAAGCAGGACCTTCCTGGCTCTATGAAGCCCCGGTCAGTTGAGGATTTGCTCGGAATTCCTACCTATGGCATGATTGCTATTGATCCGAAGCAACAGCTACACGGCTACAAGCTGATAGTCAATGGACTACGTGACATGGCTCAAGTAGCAGCATAGCAGCAGTTTTTTTGTTTTTGAGTGGAATTCCAAGGTTTAATGACAACGTTCTAGGACAATGCTTTTATACACTCACAAGTGTGGCACGCATACCCATGGCACGGGCGAGTGAGCTGTCAGCCCCCTGACAGGGTATTTCAGCGAGTCTGTCCGGGATCAGTGTCTTTTGGGTGCACTCCAAGGTCAGGTGAGATAATGGAAATCACAATCATTGACAAACAGGATGATTCAATCCATTTCCTGGTTGAGGATATAGATGTCGCTTTCGCTAATGCCATCCGTAGGATAATGCTAACTAAGCTACCTGCTATGGCGATAGATGAAGTACTCATACTGGAAAACACCAGTGTCATGTACGATGAAATGATTGCTCAGCGTCTTGGTCTCATTCCAATAGTAACGGACCTAGACTCATACAATCTTCCCCAAAACTGCGACTGTGAAGGAAAAGGATGCAGCCTCTGTCAATGCACGCTCACACTAGAGGTGGAACCCGAAGATGAAGAGGTTATGGTATACTCACGTAGCCTAACCTCACAAGATCCGAAGATAGTTCCTGCCTCTGGAAACATCCCAATTGTCAAACTAGGAGCCCATCAAAGACTGATTATCGAGGCCTACGCTCGCCTTGGAACAGGCGCCGAGAATGCCAAGTTCCAATCCGTCGCCACGGTTGCATACAAGTATGTTCCAGTCATCAGTGTGGATAAATCGAAATGCAATCTTTGTCAAGAATGCGTAAAGATATGTCCGAAGAATATCATGAAGGTTGACGGAAGCACTTTGTCAACCCAGAACACGTTGGATTGCAGCTTGTGCGAGGCCTGTGTTGATGTCTGCGAGCCTGGTGCCATAACAATCGATTCCAAGAAGAATGCCTTTCTTTTCAAAGTAGAATCTACCGGCGCTCTAAGCCCCGAAACCATTGTCTCGAAGTCAGCAGAAATTCTGAAGACTAAAACCCAAGCAGCTCTTGATTATGCGAACTCCCTGAGGTGAGCCCGAGATGGTAAAAGGACCAACTGACCCCAATACACGCGCTCTAATCAATTCGTTAAAGAAAACATCTACAAAATACGATGTCAGAATATGGAAAAGAGTGGCCGCGCTCATAGCGCGCCCGGCTAGAAAACGTGCTACTGTGAATGTCGGTAAAATTGGCCGGCATACACGAGCTGGCGACATAGTCATTGTGCCAGGCAAGATTCTAGGATCAGGTGTCATTCCACACAAAGTCACTGTCGCAGCGATGAATGCATCAACGACTGCTAGGTCCGCCATAGTGAATGCAGGTGGGTCACTAATCACGATCCCGGAGCTGCTCAACCAATCCCCGAAGGGGACAGGAATTACGATTATCATATGAGGTGGTTTCAATGATGGAACAGGCAGTGAAAGTCTACGACGCAGATAACATGGTGGTCGGCAGAATGGCATCGAAAGTTGCGAAAGCTGCTTTGCTAGGTGACCGAGTGGTCATATTGAACGCCGAGAAGGCAATCATAACAGGTGCCAGACGAACAGTCATTGAAGCCTACAAGGAGAAATTCAATATCAGGACCTCCTACAGCCCTAGAAGGGGCCCATTCCATCATCGACGTCCTGATAAGATGGTACGACGGATTATACGTGGCATGCTTCCTTGGCCTACTCCCCGTGGAAAGGCGGCTTACAAACGAATCCATGTTTACATAGGTGTGCCCGAACAGTACACCGAAACTGAGAAGATAATCCTCGAAGGATCACGCTACGACAGCTTGATCCGGAGATATATCACGGTTGGGGATCTTAGTCATGAACTTGGCTGGAGAAATCCAGAGGTGCGATGATATGCGCGTAGTTGTTACCACCGGCAAAAGAAAGACGAGTCTAGCAAAAGCCACAATCAAAGATGGGCGTGGTAGAATCAGAATCAATGGACGGCCGCTAGAGATTCATCAGCCAGAGATTGCCCGAATGCGAATCACAGAACCGTTGATACTCTTTGGCGATGGATGGAAGAGGTACGACATCAAGGTTAGGGTTCGAGGCGGTGGTTTCATGAGTCAGGCCGATGCTATCAGAATGGCTGTCGCCACTGGACTGATTCGCATGAGCCAGAATTTCGAGGCCCGCTCAAAGATGCAAGAACACGATAGGACAATGCTGGTCGGTGATCCTCGACGTACTGAACCGAAGAAGTTTGGCGGCCCCTCAGCACGATCTAGATATCAGAAATCATACAGGTAGGGAGATGTAACGATGATAATTCCTGTGCGATGTTTCACATGCGGCAAAGTAGTTGCCGATAAGTACGAGCAATTCAAGCGTGAGGTCCAACAAGGTGAGGACCCTGCAACTGTGCTAGACCGCCTTGGACTTCAGAGATACTGCTGTCGAAGAATGCTTCTGGCACACATTGACATAATTGATAGCTTCATGGCTTTTGCAACATCTGATGTTGTGGAAGGTGTCTGATTATGAGCGAAACAGAAATCTCAGAGATTGACTTACTGACTCCCATGGATCAGTATCTTGCAGCAGGTTGTCATATAGGAACGCAAGTAAAGACTCATGACATGGAGCCGTTCGTCTACCGGCAGAGACCCATCGGCCTCTACGTGCTGGATGTTCGTAAGACCGACGAACGAATCAGAGTCGCTGGCAAATACATCTCCAGAGTCAATGCTGACAGGATTGCAGTGGTCTCTGGCCGAGTCTACGGAAAGCGACCCGTAGAAGCATTTTCCCACTACATTGGTGCCAATGCCTTCACGGAACGGTTCATTCCCGGCACTTTCACAAATCCGAACATTTCCGGTCCTCGAACATATGTCGAGCCAGAGCTGGTTATTCTAACTGATCCCCGAACGGACCAGCAAGCCTTGTCAGAGGCAGCTAGAATCGGTGTGCCCGTCATAGCACTCTGCGATACCGACAATGTGACAACTAACGTGGACCTAGTGGTGCCTACCAATAATCGTGGTCGCAAGTCACTGGCACTTATCTACTACCTAATGACTCGTCAGGTGCTCCGCGAGAAGGGTGACATACCTGAAGATG
>JAGLUV010000007.1 GCA_023134215.1 Candidatus Thorarchaeota archaeon
TGCCTTCCGTGCACATAGAAGTATGACTCGCGTTCATTGTTCATGAATTGAACGTAATCCGATGAGCCTGCAACAAGGGGGGTATCGTACGGAAGATCCTGACTGATCGCAGAGGTTTTTACATCCCGCTTTCGGAAACGCCCGCGATAGTGAGAGTCGAGTGATTCTGCGCCTCCTCCCACGTCGAGCTGGTAGCTCTTGTCTACACGTACACCTCGAGAAACGAGCAGCTGCAGAATATTCCTGTGGAGTACCGTTGAACCAAGTTGATCCTGGATGTCGTCACCGACGAGCGGGATTCCCTTACTATTGAACTTCTCGCTCCATTCTGGGTTTGACGCGATTTCTATGGGTGTACCATTGATGAATGCACAGCCAGTCTCAAGACACGCATTGGCATAGAACTCCGTCGCCTCTTGGGCAGAACCGGGCAGGAGATTAATTGCCATCTCAGCCCCTGATTCCTTTAGAGCCTTGGCAGTATCCGCTTCCTTGTCATTGGATATTTTAACAAGGGCACGAAGATTGTCATCAACACCATCGAGTAGCGGCCCTCTGACAACATTGATGCCTGTTTTTGGTACCTCACTGAATCGCATCACGTTGTTTGGTTCTGCGAATACAGCCTCTGAGAGATCAAGCCCTACCTTGCCTTCAACAACGTCAAAGGCTGCCACGAACTTGATGTCGCCAACATGATATCCTGCGAAATCCGTATGATTGAGTCCAATTACATCCCCGTTCGCTTTTGCATTCTTATAGAACTCAACACCCTGCACAAGGGCGCTTGCACAATTCCCTATGCCAATGAGGGCTACCTTGATGTCATCCATTGTACAGCCTCACACTCGATTGTGTCTGCTCCAGCTCTATAATGAGGTTGGTTTTAAAGTATTCTATACTCATAGAACAATAAGCTTATTTCGTTTTGTTGACATTATATAGAACGGACGACTGGTCGATGCCCGTTGCTCCGCGAGTAGTTCAAGTGATTGGACAACACTCTGCATTGGTATGCCCAAAAGAATGTCCGTCTGCAGGGAGATTCTACTCTCACCTTATGGTTCAGAGGGAGGCGTTCCAGTGTGAGCGCAGGGGCTTCACGTTCAAAAAATAGAGGGTGGACCTTTAAGCCATGTCTTGGCTGCCAAGTCAGGGAGTCTGCCAGACGTCCACCTTCTTCTCAATGCAGACAGCGCAGATCAATTCGGATTAATCGATAATCACTCAATAAGGTCTACAATGAGGTCCACAATGTCGGCCACTCTTATCGAGCTATCTATTAGTTTGGCACCGCTTTCAAGATTCTGCTCACAGAAGGGGCAGGCATTGGCGATAATCTCCGCACCTGCTTTTTCGGCTTCTTTTACTCTGTCAGCCGCGATTTTCTTGGAGAGTTCTGGATCATATGAGCGTAACCCACCTCCAGCTCCACAGCACATTGCAGCTCGCCTGTTGGTTTCCATCTCGACGAGCTCTACCCCAGGTATCGCTTTCAGTAGGTCTCTCGGCTCTTCGTAGATGCCTAACTCTCGACCCATGTGACAGGGGTCATGATATGTAATCTTCACGTTCTCACCTAGAGGTTTGAGCTTGATTTTTCCGCTCTTAACAAGTTCTAGGAAGTGCTCAACGAAGTGGACTATCTTGGGCATGGACAGGTTGAATTTCTCAGGATAATCCTTTCTCAGAGTCTTGAGGCAGCCAGCACATGATACGAGAACGGTCTTGGCTCCTGACTCTTGGATTGACCTATGCACCTTCTTCGCATTTTCTTCAGCATCTTGGAGCCGGCCTGTTCGAATCATAACGGACCCACAGCATGGCTCGTCCTCTAGAACCGCAAACTCGATACCCGCCGCCTTAAGCAATTTCGCCGCAGCCTTTGCGGTTTCGGGGAGTTTCATTCCTGCAGTGCATCCGAAGTAGTATAGCGTGTCAGCTTTGGTTGGAGGATCAAACCCCAGCTCTGCTACCCAGTCGCGTTTTCCTTTCTTGTCCGTGACATACGGGTTGTTGGTGGTTAAAATCCTCTCTGCAAGGGTATCCCGCACTTCATTGGGGATATCGCACAGGACCGCTCGAACCTGCTCAAGCGACTTTCTTGGATCAAACTCTGCAGCACAAATCTCCGTGCAGTTCCCACATAGCGAACATGAGTATAGGGCTTCCGCGTTATCTTCTGTCTTCTCAAGCAGTCCTTCAAGCAGGGCAATAGCAATCATGAGTTTCCCTCGCATGAAGCTCGTTTCAAAGCCTGCTGTGTTCTTCCAGACCGGACATATGCCATCGAAGCCCATGTCTTCGTATACTGCATCGCGGCAGATTCCACATCTGCGACACTGCGCCAGATTCTCCATCAGTTCTTCTAGGTCAATCTCAGTCATCTTTCATGAACCTCCAAGCAGGCCCGGATTCATGATGTTGTTGGGGTCCATCACCTGCTTCAAAGTCTTGATGAGCTTGAGGTAGTCCTTCATTTCCTCAACATCTTCAACCCAATAGGGTGCAAGCTTGAATGGAACTGCCCCCGTCTTGAAGAGACGCTGAGCGAGCTCCTTGTGAGCC
>JAGLUV010000070.1 GCA_023134215.1 Candidatus Thorarchaeota archaeon
GAAACCGCCTTCACACCGGCAGATTTCGAGCCCCAGATTCAGCGGTACTAGTGTTTCATCTATTCCACAATAGAAACGACGCCGCGACCGGCGTCTACCAATAGTTTCTGTCCAGTCTTGATTTTACTGACATCAATGTGGTCAATTGTTGGTATTTCAGAGATGATACTCCCAACAGCAACCACCGGATCGGTTTCCTTGTTGACTATCGCTAGGGGCGCTAGACCCGCCTTCTTCAGGGCGAAGAGCACATAGGAACCAACAGTCGAACCCTTGCCAGACGGAAACACAAGTATTTTTCCAGCAACAGATTTGCCCTCAAGTTCATGTCCTTTCTCGACGATGACCCCGGTATCAGGCTCGCACCCACCGTAGAAACTGATGTCTTCTGATGTCACTAGGGCTTCGCCTTCAGCTCTGCCCTTGTAGATTTTCCTACCTTCGAATTTACTCATGCAATCGCCTCCTTGATGCATTCCTCGATTGTTCTTATTTTTGTCTTGAAGCCATTCTTTCCGCGCGCATAGAAACAAGCTTTGGCAGAGTCTGTCAGGAGACCCTTGAATCGTCCTTTTAGCGGTGCTACTGCACAACAAGCGTCACTGACTAGGAACGCACCAGACTTCTCTATAGTGTCATAGTATCCCATCTTGACTGCAATATCTTTGGTGGGTTTTGCAGTCGTAATCCAGACAGTCTTCTCCTTTGCCACCTTCTTGCCTTCAAGCATTTTCGCAATCCCGGCTATCTCCTTTATGCTAGCATGCGGACAGCCTACACTGATGAAGTCAATCTCAGCATCTGCATCGTCAAGCTCACTTCGAGCCGCAACCAACTCATCCTGAGTGATGACTTCAATCTTGTCAGGTATCAGTGTCCTGTTTGGCGTCAAACCTTCCATGTGGAAGAGTGCAACTCCTCCATAGGTTGCAACCGATGCGCAAAACGACTTCAGCTGCTCAGATGTAGCATTTGGCACCCCCGCGATATAGGGTATCGCCTTCTTTGTGCGCGTCCCGATTATTTGCCCGAGAAGGCCAAAATCATCAGTGTTCTCAATCCTTGCCTCGACGTTGTATCTAACCTGTGCAATGCGGTTCTCTTGTAGGTGAAATCCGTACTCTGCAGTTCTCCCGGTAAGTGCTGAAGCGAGTGCACTTGGCCCCCCTTCTCTATTGGTCAGTGCACCAATAACCGAGTTAGCAAAGCATACCGCTGAAGACTCCGCCCACGCGATATGTTCCCCGTAGTGCGGCAGATTACCGATTAGGTACGGTGTGCATGTGCAAGTGGCGATCACACCCATCTTCAAGAAGGCATCCACTACTCTCTCCTGATTCTTCGCAAAGTTCTCGCTGATACCGTGCTTCTTCCATTCAGTCAAATCCATTCCGGCAGGATTCAGAGTGGTGAGGACTCTGGTCTGACCATCTTCTGCCATATCGGAGAGATATTCAAGACCTGCTTCCCCAAGATTATGGTACGAAACCCCTGCGATTTGAACACTTGAAACTGGAATGAGTCTCTTAGCCCCGTATATTTCTCCAAGTGCTGTTATGATCTCCATGGCCTTTCTGGCAGCTTTTCCGTGCTTACCATTTAGCATATCTCTGTCATCTTTAGTGAGTTCCAGCCCCAATCTCAATCGCTCCTGAATTTGCTTGGGTCCATCTTTGGGAATTCTGCTCGATCAAAGCTCTTTCCTTTCGCAACCAGTGGCTTTGTGACATCGAAGCCAATCTTTGTAGTCAACTTGGTGCCTGGCTCAGCACTTGGGTCGAGAGAACTACCAGGTTCCCGATCCTTGATGAGCATATCTTCATCACCTTGGAATCGTGTCGCCAATGCCCACTCTCTGTCTTGCTCGTTGTAGATGTCTATGTCATCATCATAAACCCAGACATGTTTTGCGCTTCGGTGCCCTCCAAATGCCCCCTCCAGAGCTTTGATGCCATCATCCTCATTCTTTTTCCTGATTTTGATGGCTATGTGAAGCCAACTTGCGCCTCCAGGCGTGATGTTAACATCAAGCACATCAACTCCCTTCTCGGCCACCTTGCGAAAGACAGTGGGTTCCCTAGGCATCCCCATCAAGACCTTGTGCTCGGATCGTCCGGGCAGAAGTCCCTGCCAGATTGCAGTCTTTCTGTGAGTAATCTTCTTGACTTCAAAGATGGGTTCCTGACGAATCACGTCTACTGTTTCTGTCAGGTCAATGAATGGGCCTTCATCAGCTTTCTCTTCCAAGAACACTCTCCCTTCCAGCACAAACTCTGAATCTGCCGGTATCATCAGGTCAAGGGTCTTTGCTTTAGTCACCCTAATTGGTCTGAGCGCGTTGGCTATCTCAAGTTCGTTTACGCCTGTTTCCACGGAAGTTGCAGCAGCTATCAAAATCTCCGGTGTATTGCCTACGCAGTACACAACGTCCACCTCGCCATTCCGTTCCAAGAACTTGTGAAAGTCACGTCCTTTGACAACTCTGGTGACCATTCGGTCCTTGCCAATCTGCATGGCTCGATGGAAGTCAAGATTCTGTCCAAACTCAGGGTCGCTAGCAACAACAACCCCCGATGATATGTAGGGTCCTCCATCCACCTCATTATGAACTAATATCGGGATGTCATCCAAGTCCACGCTATCCCTAATCACCTCTTGGCAAGGTGCATCCTTTGTTGCTTCAGGATGGCTTCTGTTCTCAATAGCCCTGGTAAGAGTTGGAATGATATCCTCCGTCTTGATTCCGAAATAATCCGCAATCTGTTCCTTTGTGCAGAAGAGGTTCCCTGCTACTCGAAATTCAGACTCTCTCACATTTTCGAATATAGCTGGTGTTGGTTCCAATGCCTTGAGTACGCCTGCAATCTCAAGACTCCTTGAGATTTTCTTGTCAAATCTCTCTATCTTGTTCTCCTTGCTCAATTTCTTAATGTAGTTCTCGAGTGTCATTACACACGCCTCTCTTACAGTCCAAAGGATGTTGTCCATACCCCCGCCGCGCCTGCTTGTTCCAAGGTTTTTGTAATCCTATCTCTGGCGGCCTCATCCGGGGCTAGCGATATCATATTGCCTCCTCGTCCCGTCCCAGTCATCTTGGAGCCCAGCGCTCCATTCTCTCTGGCAACTTCTGTCAGGGCATCTAATTCTTTGCACGATACAGTGAGTTCCTGCAGCAGTTCGTGGTTCCTGTTCATGAGCTTGCCCACTTTCGAGAAATCCAGTTGAAGCAATGCATCACGACCAGAATGAACTAGGGTTTCATACTCTTGTGCAATTTTGTCGAACCATTCAGGATTCTCGTCTTTCTTGGCTCTTACATCCCCTACTACCTCTATCGTACTCGCAGTGATACCAGTGGATGCAATCACTAAATGCGCCAGTTTCTTCAGCTTGAGTTTCTCAAATGTAGGCGGTCCGCCCTCGAGATCTCTGATATACCACACAAGTCCTCCAAAGGTTGACGCAGTGTTATCAATCCCAGACGGTGTCCCGTGATAGCCCTTCTCCCCCTCGAATGCAGCCTCATTGATCTGGTCATTGTTCAGTCCAAGCGAGAATGCATCATCCAGAGATCGAGCTAGAGCGACACAGCTCGCTGCACTTGCTCCTATGCCAGACGCGCAAACTAAGTCGCCTCCCAACTCAATATGAAGGCCCGTTTTTGACAAGTCCACGTTGCAATATCGAAGCACATTGTCAATCGAAACCTTTTGCTCATCGAGCTTCTTGGCCTTGTATCCAGGCATAGCTGGCCTCTTATCATCAAGGGTCCATCCCGCTTGGTCTATCTTGCTAACCTTCGCCGTAGTTTCGGCAGCTATACCTGCAGCAAGTGCAGGTAGTCCATATACCACAAAATGCTCACCGAAGAGGATAGTCTTGCCTTTTCCGCTTCCTTGACCCATTCTCGCTCACTCAAGTTTAGGTCTGTGAAGCAGCTACAATTAATCGTTGCGTTTGAGCTCCTTCATCGACATTAGCTTAAGTTATGGACACTCCCCCCGTTGCGCAAGACTCTTGTCCATTTCACCCGATGAACAATATATCAACGTGTAAATTGCGGGATAATGATGAGAATTCTCGATCTCTTTGCAGGTGCAGGTGGTTTCTCTGCTGGATTCGATTCGCCATCTGCTCACTCGCACCTAGCAATAGACAATGACCCTTTTCCTCTAGGCACATATGCACTAAATAATCCCCATTCCAAAACATTGCAGCGCGACATCAGTAAACTTCACTCATTGCAGATAGAGAGGGCTCTTGGAGGGGCCCCAGACATAATCATTGCGTCACCACCTTGCGAAGAATTCAGTCTAGCGAATCCAAAGAGCCTTGATTTTGCAGCTGAGCGCATCTATGGTACAGGAACTGCACGATTATTGTTGGATACAATCCGACTGATTGGAGACCTCGCTCCAGAAGTCTTTGTGATAGAGAACGTGGCCGCGCTCCTTAGGGCAGGAGGCAGAGAAATAGCGACTCGAGAGTTCGAGCGTATCGGAATCTATGATATCCACTTCAATCTAATCAGAGCTCATCAACACGGAAATCCCTCGAAACGTCTCAGACTCTTCATGAGCAACATGAAATTAAAACTTCCAAGAAGTCATTCCCCCACTGTCATGGACGCAATTGGTAATCTCCCTCCCCTTGGACTCAATGCTCTTCTAAGCCCCTCCAATGAGATCCCTAACCACGTTCATCGTCCTGCTACCGAACGCAATCAGAAACTAATCAATAAGGTACGGTGGGGTTTCGGCGCGAAGCAGTTCAGGGGCCCAAAAGGCAGAACCATGCCCAACTGGGTAAGATTATACCCGAATCAATCTGCATCATCCATTATTGGCCTATCTCGTTATATTCACCCATACGAGGATCGACTACTCACTGTGCGCGAACACGCGCGACTAATGTCGTATCCAGATGGCTTTGTCTTTACGGGCCCAACTGAGAGCCAATACAATCAAGTGGGGGAAAGTGTTCCACCCCTCATATCTAAGCTCATAGCCAAGGAGGTTCAAACACATCTTGAATGATACTACAAAGAACGTGTATGTAGTACTACATAACGTACATTCAGTTAGCAAGGTTGCCGAAACCGCCCAGGTCGTCTACGGTTTCGGGTTTTCCAACTTCATTGTTTCAAAAGCTGAGGGCTCAGCCGCTCAGACAGGGGTTCCGGACGCAAATCGGTTTGCAGTCAAGATGAAGAGCAGCTTCATGGTGATGCCAGATTTACGAGATGTGCTCGAAGTCCTCGGAGTTGAAACCCCCCTGTTAGTCACCTCCCCCGTTCTCACAAAAGAGAGAGTAAACTTTGACACGCTTGCCAAGAGAGTGAGGTCAGGAGAGAGAACAATGATAGTCCTGTCTGGCAGCAACAGCTCGTTTTCGCGAAAAGAAATGGACATGGGTGAGTGCATGAGCCTTAACGCTCGTGTCGATATCGGGCCTGCAGGAACTGCAGCGGTAATCCTTCATAGAATCCTTAACTCATGAAAGCGATGAGGTACTAAGAGGATTGACCCAATCTAGAAGAAATCAGGAATCAATGCTTTGGAGCCATGCAGTTTCGCCTGAATCAACGCTTTAATGGCAGTTGTCTTTGAAGGAGTGATATCAAAAACACCTACTCCCATGAGTTTAAAGAGTGCGGATAATGTCGCCGCTAGCCTGTTACAGGTAGGACTAGTGAATACATTTCTTCTCCCCAATCGTACTTCGAGTGTTTCTCTGGTCTCTTCAATTGCACAATCACCTGCGATGAATACCCTGCCAGTTATGGAGTCGACATCCTCTCTATCGAAGCCCTTTCCCATGAGGATTGTGAATCCCCCCTTGCCTCCGTAGTCGTAATGAAGCATCTGTAGAACCATCAGCACATTCAGTTCACACCCCTCCGGACAGAGCAGCTCCTTCCCACGGATTATTCTAACATCCTCTGGCATTGCATCGAGAATGTTGCATGGATATTTCTTCTGGAATCGAGATAGATCCCCTTTCACATTTATCTTGCTTAGGTCGCCGATACCGTTGCCATCATCACGGACAAGGGCGAGGTGTTTGACTTCATTAATATCATAGCCAAGAATCCTAGCTCCCACTGTATCTGTGGCCAGCGTATCTGTGCCACCGATTAGAATGTCCAATCGGTCCAACGACTTGCTTTGGAATGGCTCAGTGCTCATTGGATAGTGTCCGTTGGAAACGGCATTGGTTCCATCAACGAGCGTATAATCTGGTCGAACCAACGCGAAGAAATCTGCCAATCTGCGGTGGAGATTATAATTGTGATGATACCCTCTATCTTTCTGGCTTGGAAATGCCATCTGATTCTTGACACCCAGAGTGACTGTACTCATGGAGTGAGTCTTCAGCTTGGGCAGAGA
>JAGLUV010000071.1 GCA_023134215.1 Candidatus Thorarchaeota archaeon
GCCACTCACAATAAAGGAATCATGAATGGTATCGACGCAGTCGTTGTTGCCACCGGGAATGACTTCCGCGCCATTGAGGCGGGAGCACACAGCTATGCTGCTGTAGGAGGCTATCATTCTCTTACGAAATACGAGAAGGATCCCAATGGAAACCTCGTGGGCAGTATCGAGATTCCAATGGCCGTTGGGCTTGTCGGAGGAGCCACGAAAATCCATCCTGTAGCTAGAGCCTGTGTTAAGATTCTTGGAGTCGAAACCGCACTCGAGCTGGCTCATGTAATAGCAAGTGTGGGTCTAGCGCAGAATTTCGCAGCGCTTAGGGCACTCTCCTCAGAGGGAATACAGAAGGGGCATATGTCACTGCATGCAAGAAACGTGGCGGCCACCGCTGGTGCCAAGGGCAAACTCGTGGACGTGGTTGCAGAGCGGCTCGTGAAAGAGAAGAACGTCAAGGTCGAACGGGCAAAAGAAATCCTTGAAGAGCTCAAGAAGTAGTAGTCAGATTGCTGTCTTCAATGTTCCAGCAATCATTGAGCGCATTGTCACAGGATGTCATTTTTCGAAGCCCTTACGTCAGGGCAACATATTTCTATGCTACACGGACACGTAACGATACCTCTTGACATAGAACCAAGCAGGCATGAGTGTGTTTTCCATGGAAGACGAATGTAGTCAATGGGAGCGGCTAGCTGGAGAATTCGTAGAAGCAGGTCAATTCTATCAGGCCGCGAACCAATACAAACAGGCAGCAGACTGTTACCTAGAAAGGGTTCTTGAAATGGCGAGAAAGTCTGCTGAGTATTACCACATGCATGCTGAGTCAAGCCTTGAGAAAGGTAATAATCGAGCCGCTTCAACTTCATACTTTGAAGCTGCTACCCAGTACAGACAGACAGGCGATCTTTCCACCGCGTTAACTCTCTATGAGAATGCAGCTAGGGAGGCGCTCCTAGAGAAGATGACCGAAACGGCCGCGCAATCCTACTTATGGGCGGCTTATGCCTGCCACAAGCTGGATAATGCAGAATACTTCTTGACATGCGCCAAGAATATGGGAGACCTATACAAGCAGGCGGCCAGCAAAGCACTGGATGACGGCAAGGCTGAGCGAGCCGTGATTGATTTCTCTCTGGCGGCAATGGGTTTCGCTACAATTGATAGAACCAAGGATGCACAGGAACTCATCAAAACCGCGAAGAGGATTATTGACAAGACGAGATGGGACTGGCTTGGTACATTGCTATCATTCAGTGAATCTCTTACCAACAACAAGCTGAATGAAGCAGGCGAGCTCTTGAGGAAGTTCAAGGAAGAAGATACCATCAAAGAAGTTATGAGTGCATGCCTTGATATTTTGGAAGAGAGGGAGAAACAGAAGAAGTAGGGATACTATCCTACGTTAATCTGCGATGTCGTGACGATTTCTTGTCCACTGCGCCCATCTGTGGCCTTGACCGTAACAAGCTCTTCTCCATAGGAAATCCCACGCACATAGACTTGAAGCCGCATTTTCTCATTTGGGCCTAGGAATTGGATTATCTTCTCGTCGCTTCCCAATGAGATTTCAATACCTTCAGATAGCACGATTTCAATGGCTATATTCTCAGCCGGGCCATCTCCTGTATTACTGAGTGTTACATCAAGAAATGCATCCTCACCCAGTCCACAAGAAATGCGCTGTGGGGTCATTTCTATCTTAAGGTCTGACGGCGCCTTTGTAATCAGGAAATCAATCGCATTACTGACCTTATGCACATGAACCTCATCGCCTTCGAGCGTCAGTCTGAATGGACCAACGATGCCACCCCCGCTAAGAACGGGCATCACCTCGAATAGCCATGATTCCTCCGTATTCATATCCGGACCAATCTTCGGCTCCTTTGAGAAGACCAAGCTGTTTGATAGGGTGTACTTGAAATCACAAGCTTTGACAGGAACCGGACACTTGTAGCGGAACTCAAACTCGATGGGAGTTTTAGCGCTCACCTCATTAAACTCCTGTCCTGCCCACTCGACACGAATCTCAGTTTGAATGGCCAAACGAATGGACTTGTATAGAAACTCAAAGAGATGTACCTCAACAGGCTGCGGCTTAACCTTGCCAATCTGTTTCTCAAGGTCCTTACTGTCAATAGAATGACCCTCAAACAGTATTCTTACGAATAATTTTGCGAGATTGAGCTCAGTCATTTTCTTCATTTCAGCGCTTGAAAATCGCTTCTCAGCTTTCCTTAGCACGTTCATGCTCGTATCGAATCGTCTAACAGATAGATGGCATAGAATGGCTAGCGCGATTGCTCGTCCAGATGCCCGAACTTGCTTAGTTCGGAAAAAGTGATCCGAAGCCTCCGAATAGAGCTCACCCGCCTCATCGAAAGTGCTTTCGACCAAGAGCGTTTCTGCGGCTTCTCTCTTCATCAACGCCGCCCTTGGATGGTCATTGTTCTGCAAAGCACAGGAGGCTGCCTCACGGAAATACTTGACTGCGAAAACGGGGCCCTCACCTTCCAAGAAAAGCTTGGCGGCTTTCTCAAACTCGATACTGGCGTAGTCATGAAAACCATCCTCTAGCTCTCCTAGAGCCTTCTCGACGTGTTTCTTCGCCTTCTTGACTGGGTCTCTGGATAGAAACTTAAACATTAATGAGGTCCTCAGTGCTTCCGCTAAACTAGAATAGAGCATTGTCTCTCTCCTTTATTGATTTCGGCTTAGGTGAAAAAGATGACATCGCTCCCGCCGTATTGGGTAGACCCACTGAAAGACCAATTCCTTGTGACAATAGCAGACAGCAGGCCCACAGAAGAGCACTTCGAAATTACCATAGTGGAGGATGTGGTAAAAGCAGCTGGAGGAGGCCAAGCCGGAGACCGCGGCATTCTAGGAATTAACCAAGAAGAAATCGTTGTACGAGATACAATACAGAGGGACGGCATTGCTGTGATGTTGACAGAGAAAGGCCTCACTAAAGGCGTGAAGTCCACATTGGTCATCGATATGGATTGGAGGCGATCCATAATGCGGAATCATACTGCCGAACATCTCTTTGCCGCCGCACTGAAAGAAAGATATCCGTTTCTCAAACCAGGTGCGATGTGGATTGATGGCAATCACGGAACCGTAGAAATGGTAGGGGGTAAGGTCGGTGTTCAGGAATTGTTCTCTGCTGAGAAGTCCGTCCAAAACGCAATACATCGTGACATCACTGTTTCAACTGAAACTGTGAATGCGTCAGAGCTCGACAAGTCGATTCGCGCCCGCGAGAGTGTGGAAGCGAAGCACGAGATGGTGCGGATAGTGCGAATCGGAGATTCTGATGCTGCAGCATGTTCTGGTACTCATGTCCTTCGCACAGGAGATATTGGAGTCTTCAAAATAATCGATTACAAGATAGAAGAAGAATCTGTGCACGTCGAGTTCGTAACAGGGAATCGCGCAGTGATCATTCTCTATGATTTATTCAATGCAGCGCTGGAGCGCAGACGCAGCCATCCATTTGAGCTAAAACAGCTTGGTGCGGTGCTTGATAGAGGGAAACATGTATCGTCCGAATTCGCAAAGGTGTTGGAAAAAATGGAGCACCTTCTTGACCGAGGTCCAACAATTGAGGATATCGACGGAATCTCATTCAGGCACGAGTTTCTTCCCGGCTTTGAAGTGAGCAACCTCAAGCGCATTCTCAAGAACATCACATTAGATGGGCCCTCCGCTATACTCTACTTCACGCCAGGCGAAAAATGCAATCTTGTATTCTGGACAAATGACCTACCACATGAGGCAAACATCTACATCAGCGATGTAGTTACCAAGCTCGGTGGCAGAGGAGGAGGCAGTGAGCAGGTCTATACCGGCGGCTTCTCTGATGTAGATAGTCCAGAAAGAATCTACGACGACTTGGTTGAGCAAGTTAGAGCGCTGCTGCTACGCAGGTAGGACCATGAGTAAGCGCTTAGGGTAGAAAGGATACTTTCGATAACCTCTCTCCACGATGTGACAATTCCCTTCACAGAAGATGAGCCTGTGGTAATTGCCTTAGCATTCTGACGTTTCAGATAGCGTGGATTCACCCTCTGCAGGGGGTATTATTACGCTATCCAGTCAATCTCTAAGAACCCAGATTCAGCTTGAGCAAGTACCAAACTATAGAGCACTCACCGTCTTTAGTCCTCCTGGAATCTTCATGCAGACTAACAAGTACCCCATTCTTTCCGGAGGTGTCCTAGCCTCAACAGACCCCTTGGAGTGCCTCTCGATATACGATCATCCAGAAGCATGGGAGGGGCTCAATAGAGAATCTATTCTCTCCATGCGTCGGCACCTTTACCAATTTGCGATTAATGTCAATGCACGTGACATGCAACCTAGAAATACAATCGAATCCCTGCAGACAATTGCGCTCTCGGTAACCCCCGTAGCGCTCGGTGTGGAGGTTACCTCCGTGCCTCCACGCCACCTTCACAATAGAGGAGGTCTTCTCCCTTGCAGTCCAATGGTGCAGGTGAAGTCAATAGATGTCTTGTCCGATCCCGAAATAAGCAATGTTGCCAAGAGAATAACTGAGAAGGACGTGCCTGCCAGCGAATCAATCTGGAGTCTTCTTGACTACGATTACTCCCTGGACCGAGTTGTACGTTTGATGTCCGTTGGACTTCTTGGTAGATTGGCTAACCGAAGACTCGTACCTATGAGGAGCGCATACAAAGCGGTCATAGATTCGTTCATCAGCAGAGCTGTGATGGAACTCGTTGAGAAACCATTCGCTTACATGACTGAGATGTATCTAGCGAATCTTTTCGGGGACACGTTCACCATTATCATGCAGCCCGGTGAGCCAAGAGTGGACTACGTCAATATTGAGCTCATAGGTGGGAAGACATCTAGGGGCACGAGCTTCGAGGACCTCAGATACCCCGACACAGACCCGAAGACATCAGTGTTTGCAGACCATGCACGATTCTCAGTGTATGCCAACCTTGTCAGGAAGAAAATGAGCTGTCATGTCATCGTTTTCCATCTGTCTCAAGACCGACGCAACACCATCCTAGGTCCCTGGATTGCAAGGGCTGGTGTGAAGAAAGCTCTGGAGACCTCTCCAGTCTCTCTTGATACTGATACAAATGTTCAGACGATTCTGGAGTCAGTTCTTCGTCCCGATCTTAA
>JAGLUV010000072.1 GCA_023134215.1 Candidatus Thorarchaeota archaeon
CCGTTCTCTATTATGGCTAGGTCTCCAAGATCATCGCCCGTTTTGGGATGGTCACTGTTTCCAGCCAATGTGGCCAGCTGACCAATGTGGGTTAGTAGCATATCCGGTTTCATCGTGTGCCACACATTGGGGGAATGTATATGGTGTAGATGTGTCTTACGCTAAACTCAAAGTTTGGTAGTGTATATATGGGAGCCCCGTCACTCTCAAGCAAAGCGCATGCGAGGCATTAGTAGAAAATGGAGTACCTCATTCTTTCTTGGGATGCGATATACAATCTCACGCTGCAGCTATCTGAACGTATTGTAAATGACGGATTCAAACCGGACACTATCGTCGGAATAGCTAGGGGTGGCTGGATACCGGCCCGGATACTGTCAGATGTACTATATGCTGATACTCTGCAGAATATTCGGATAGAGTACTACAGCGATGTAGGTGTGAAAGGAAAGGAACCGATAATCACTCAACCGCTGTCCGGATCTTTGGATGGCAAGACAATTCTCTTGGTTGACGAGGTCGCGGACACTGGTGATAGTCTGGTTCATGCAATTGAGCATGTGAAGGGCCTTGGTGCAAAGGAAGTTCGGACCGCTGTTCTTCACCTGAAACCCACGTCTTGCATAGTTCCCGACTACTACATGGTGAAGACAGAGAGCTGGACAGTCTATCCATGGGAGCATCGTGAGTCCATTATCGCTCTCGTGAATATATTCAAATCCGAAGACCCATCTCTTACTATTCAACAGATTCGAGACCGGCTAGTGTTTGAAGCTGGCTTTGACCCCACTATTGCTGACTATTTCATCAAGCGCCTATGAACGATTGAGGTCCATCGAGGTGTGACTGTGATACTTGAAACTGTGGAGTATGAAGACGAAATCTTCTGGGCAGGCATAGCTGAAATCGGCAATACCTCTAACATGGGGAAGGATGCATTGATTAATCTGGCATCTGAGAGAGAAGACGACATCCATGCCATTCAATTCCTTGATTCCTCTCTCATTGTAAGCATCGGTCACCTCCTCTCGGCAGCACAGAATGCGGTAAACGCGTGGAAGGGTGGCTACATGCTGACAAGAGGGCTCGATGCCGAAGTTCTCGTGTATGCTTCTGCGCAAAGGCAGATTGGTCGCGCAATCGAGAATCTGGGAATACATGCCGGTTTGCAGAGTATAGCGTTGGTTGTCATCGGTGGTGAAAAAAAGGCTGTTCGTGACGTGATTACGAAGATGGTTAACAAGGTGGGAAAAGAGATCAAGCCTGCCTTCGTGCCTGACCGAGAACGTCTGGAACGAATCATGCACCATTTCGGCGTTAATGAGAAAGAGATCAAGGCATTGACGGATTCAGATGAGGTTGAAATCTGGGCTAAAGCCCTCTTGAAGTGTGTTGTTAGCAGGGTTTCTATAGTTGCTCTCGGTGCCTAAGTTCTAGTATTGATCATCACGCATAGTCATAATCGATAGGATATCTTCGTCAGGAATCAGAACAGATAGCCCTGTCATCTCACCGACGATCTCAATCCACACAACCCTGTCCGGATTGTCAAGATCCACCTTTCTTGGGATGACAGATGCTACTGCTTCGACAACCTGCATGTTCTCAAGCTCTGTATGTCGCCTTCTTACAGTGACTCTGAACGTTTCATCCTCGCCAATCTTCTGAAGAAGTTTTTCCGCGGCCTTGACGATACTCTCTATGTCAGAAGAAACACATAGTTCAAGCGGTGTGAATCTAATGGCAAAGCGAAACTGATACGCATTTTCAATTGCATACTCTCTTAGTCGATGGACCACATCAAATGGGTCAAGCCCAGTCCAACATGCCAGGATTCCTGATATGCGAGTCATTGACACTCGCAATGCGTCATCTTCGATTAGGTCCCCAACGAAATACTGAATCTCCGACCTCGCCGCTTTCTCGCGGTTCCTAGGGCATCCTACAAGTAGATTGAATTCCTGCAGCACACTCGCCTCACTTGTCTGCGAAGATGATTCTGGTAGTCCAGAATCGGAGAGCATCCGAATCCACTTTCAGACTCTGCACAAGCCTATCCTTGGTCAACGCCCCCTCGCGGATCACCTTAATGCTTGCCCCCTCCACATCATTTTCTTCAACTCTTACAATAGTGGAGTTCGCTCCAGATTTCGATAGTCCCGCATCAATGTATAGGTCCACTTCATCACCAAGCTGGTCCTTGGCCACTGCGATTTCAAATGGGCTTGGTTCACCACTTCGATTCGCACTTGTTCCCACAATTGGTCCCTTAATCCCTTGAGCAATGCCTCGGGGGATGATGTGGTCTGGGACTCTAATAGCTATGGAACCACGTCCTCCCGTGATAGTTACCGGAACCGAACCCTTTGGAGTGACGACTAGCGTAAGGGCGCCAGGCCAGAACAGTCTTGTCAGCACTCTCTCAAGGTTGCTAAATTCATGGTAGACTTCACATTGCGCAGAGTCCGAGAACAGCAGAGGAACTCCGAGATTCCTGTTTCGTCGTTTGACATGGATAATCTTCTCAATGGCGGCTTGATTGCTTGAATCACAGACCAAACCATAGCTGGTATCTGTAGGGCAAACAATCAGTCCCCCCTCTTTGATTATCTCTATGGCTCGAACTATGATGTCTTGGTAGTTTTCCTCTTTAGCTACCACAGTTTCAGCTGTCAATGGAGTGACCTGATACATTCCCCTGCAAACACACATATGAATGACCCGTAATCCAATGACCATACCACAGAGCATTCTCTACCGATAGAGTGGAGGGATACAAATCCGCGCGGTGATACTAGCTGCAGGCAAAGGGGAACGAATGTCCCCACTCACAAATGTCATTCAAAAGGCGTTGATATCGTGTGTTGGCATGACGTTGATTGATCGACTTGTATCTGTGCTGAGAGCTGAAGGAATAGAGAGCTTCACCATTGGCGTTGGTTGGAAAGGAACCGAGATGGAGCGCCACTTCGATAATCATCCTGAAAGAGATCGGATTGACGTAGTTCATGTTCCCGAATACGAACGTGGTCCATTGCAGACCCTCGTAACGTCCCTTGATGCAGTCCGCGATGAACGGTTTATTGTATGTCCCGCTGACCTATTCGTTGAAGGTGGAATTGTTTCCCTTACAATGTCGGAACATGCCATTAATAATCCCCCAAGAACTGCTTCCATTGCAGTTGACAAATCAGGTAAAACCGGAACTCCTGTTTACGCAAAGGATACTGGTCTAGTTACCGGTCTAGGGCGCGCTGTTCAAGATTGCTCAGAATCTGGGCGTTCAGCCATGGTGTTGGCAGTCAACAGGCGCTTTATCAGCTACTGCAGAGAAGCACTGGGCTCTGGTGAGAGAAGAGTTGTCGATGCTCTGAATTTGGCAATTAGCAAAGGAGAGGATATCCGTCAAGTTGACGTCACCGGACGATGGTTCGACGTCGATGATGTCGAGAGTCTTCTGGAGGTAAGCGAGTACCTTCTCAGGGTTTCCACACCCGAAATTGATGGGTCTATATTCGTTCCCGTAGGGGATACCATGGACATTGGAGAAACTATAACTCTACCATCTGGCATTGTTCTGGAGTCCGGTGTCCAGATTATTGGGCCCTCATTCATAGCCCCCGGATGTACGGTTGGTTCGCACTGTGTGATTGGTCCTGGGGTGAGCTTGGAAATGAAAGCAATGGTGAAACCCAACTCTAATGTGCGGGAGTCCCTTCTCCTAGGAGGAGCGCAAGTTAGAAAGGGCACCAATCTGACGGGCTCTGTAGTACATGGCAGCGATGTATTTCAGAAGGGATTATGATATGTCACCCAGCAAGTTCAGAGTACGGCGAATCTTCAGATGGCTTATGCAGCCCATTGGTGAGAGGCTAGCTGGCGCAGGCGTTCGACCTGATACAGTGACGTACGTTTCACTTCAGCTTGCACTTCTTGGTTTCATATTATTTTGGCTTACTCTAGATCAGTGGCTGTATGCTCTCTTTGTATTTCTAGTGGGCCTCCTCGATGGTATTGACGGAGTAGTTGCAAGAGCGTCCGATCGCTCAACTCCAATGGGTGCTCTCACTGACTCCATAATCGATAAGGTGTCTGAGATCATACTCCTGCTGGCTTTGATCATTGGCTTTCCTAATCAGGCTGTGCTAGGAGTAGGTGTCCCGATCTGGGGCATGCTGTGCGTATCCGGCTGGCTACTTACGAGTTACTCACGTTCCCGGGCGGAAGCCCTTGGAGTCAAGGATTTGGACGTGGGTCTTGGAGCAAGGTCCGAGCGCCTCTTCACTCTAGTTATCTTCTCATTGTTTTTCCAAGCACTCTGGGGACTTGTAGTCGTCACGTTCATGGGATTATTGACCGCAGCGTATCGCTTCTATCATTACAAGAGAGAACTCACAGATTCACACCATCAGATTTAAGTGATGTCTGGAATAGGCCGCTAGCGGAGAGCGTTACACATGGCCAAGTTCAGAGCTGATCATTATCTACTTGCAGAGTTTGAGAACCCAGAAAGAACGAAGGATGGCCAGAAAATTCTAGAGGCGCTTAAGGAGATATCAGAACTCAAGGACCTCGCAATAGTATCCAAGAGGCTTGAGGGTAAGAATTGGCAGGAAATTCTTGGCAGAATAGACATCCCCGCCGGCTCGAAAGCATTCTGGGCAATGGTGAAGAACGATGTCAGTGAACGTGAGCCTTACAACCTGCTCATCCGCATAGATGTGAATGGTGAGGGAGCAGACATCGAGGAGGCCCGAGCAAAAGTAAAATCTTGGGTGGAGGGCGCATTTATTCCTCGAATCAAGGCAAAGGTCCCTGTGAAGACGATTAATGTTCATCAAGCTAATGAAATCTATATGCCAGACTTGGCGTGAAATGCCCTAGTCTGGAACCATTGACATTAGATATAGCGTGCGGCCTACCGACTGTACGATTTCTACGGTGCCATCCCCGTTTACATCTCCAAGTGCTACCAATGCTTCAGCTGCCTTTTTGACTGGTCTAATTGAAGCCTCCGGAGTGAGCATCCTCGATTCGTAAGAAAGAACCGTTATGTTTGAGTTGCCTTGGCAGGAAATTACTTGGCCATCAGCTCCTGCTTTGTCCAAGAGATGACCGATCCGCACAGACGTGATCAAACTAGGTGCTCTGATGCTTGCCAATTGCTTCAGTTCTCCTTGGTCAATTTCGTGCAATGTTAGTTGTTTTTCATCTGAAATTGTAAGAATCTCATCGCTAAGCCCGCCAGTGACTGCACCTGTGGTCACGAGGCTAATCTCACCCTTGACCTTTGAACGTTGAATCTCGTGGAGTCTATCGTCTGCATACTGATAGACATAGAGGTACCCGGCATCATCTCCAAACACAAATCGGCTGAATGAGAGTCCCCTACTTCTCAGTGGTTTCATTGAGAACACAGGCCTATCTACTACCTTATGGGCAAGCTTGTCCAATGCAACATCAAACCATCCGTAGCATCTCAAGGTATTATCAGCAGTAGCCACTATTACCTCAGCTGAGTCATCACTTACGACGTTTGTTACACAAATGGCCGTGGGAAGAGTTCCAAGAGGTGTGGTTGCTCTGACTGCCAATTCATCATCCAAATAGCTCACAACTCGGAGCATATTGTCGAGACCCCCGAGCACGAAATCCTTGACGCCATTTCCCATCACATCGCCAAGCGCCAATGCAGCAACGGGCGGTAGATTGCCGGTCTTCATAATCTCGGTGGCTCTAACCTTTTTGCCAATCTCAAATTCAAAGATCCGAAGCTCACCATTCATTGTAGTAAGAACAAGATTGTCTTTGCCATCGCCAGTGAGGTCTGTGAGTTCTAAACTAGTGATGACCTCCTTGAATGGAATCTTTGCGATTATCTCGAGCTTGGGCATGCTATGGAGTCCTCTTTGCATTGTAGTGATTGGGCTGTTTGAACCTAGCTAGACTAATTTAAGAGTTGTTCCATTGTCCAGCTATAAGAATCGCGAATCGCTCACTGATGAAGCCAATCGCATCGAGTGATGAACTTAAGAACTGCTCTGCCAAACAATTATCCGAAACATCTATGCGGAAGCAAGACCATCCACCTGTTCTAGAACAAAAGAATTGGAATGCCCCAGCAGAAGAGGTAGCAGGAGAACTGCAGTCATTCGTCCAAGAGTTTGGTTCGTTCACTCCGGAGCTTTTCGCTCAGATCAAATTCCATCTCTTACGATATTCGGGGTTGGATCAGGAGAGTAGAGATAATATCTGTCATATTTCCATCTACAATGGTCTTTGTCCCAAGTGTGACCTTCTCTACACGGCAAAGAAATGTCCGCTCTGGTCTGATCTCTTCAAAATGATTCGCTGGAAAACCGTAGAGCGAGCACCACCCTGCATCAGACTTGCATTCGCGAAGAAGAGTATCAAGAACGTGACCAAGTTCCTTGTAAAAGCGAACCTGATAGATGCACCCTTCTACAAGGCGATAGGCGCCCCATCGTGCAAAGCCATGCGCAACTGGGGGTACTGCAACCCAGATAGATACTGTCGCGCCATGAAAACTGGGAGCACATTAGAATACAACAGTGTCCGTGAGAGAGCAAAGTTGTTAGGAGCACATGATGACCTGTAGGTCAGCAACTCTCGCCGCAGGTTAAGTCCTAGCCATCGCTTAAATAGTGGCTCAGCCAGAAACCGCCTAGGGGCTGACCCAAGTGTCAAATGATTCCAACATCGAACTCATCAACTTAGTACGCATCACAGGAATGCGTGAGGCCGAATTAGCCTCATTGAAGGCAGCTGGAGGCTCAGGTTGGAATCGCGTAATGCAGACGGTCGCAAATCACGAGGCCCTGCTTTCGAAGGGTGAGAAACACACACGTCAGAAGGCAATTCAAGACCCTGTACACGGAGCTATTCTTCTTGAGCCTTGGGAACTTGATGTGATCTCCACCTGGGAGATGCTCCGACTGAGGTTTGTGATGCAACTGGGTCCAGCTCACATTGTCTATCCCGGTGCAACTCACACAAGGTTTCAACATTGCTTAGGCACGAACTTCCTGGCTCAGAAGACGATTCGAGTCGTGAACTACTGCGATGATTTAGAGCACGTGTGCTTCGCTCCGCTATCCCGGCTGCTGGATGACTACCAACAGAAGATATTCAGAATCACGGCTTTGCTTCACGATATTGGCCACCCCCCAACATCTCACACAATTGAGTTTGCCCTGAAGGGAGCCCATGACCTAGACCATATTGATCTTGGCGAGTCATTGATTCTTCATAGCGGACTAACTGAGGTTTTAACTCGCAATGACATTGAGCCCCAAACAGTAGTGGATGTTCTAAGACGTAGGTCAAAGGACCCAGTTATGGCATTGCTCTCGGAATTTCTTGACAACCCCTTTGACATAGACAAGACAGACTACCTCATCCGCGATGCCCATTACAGTGGTGTACAGCTAGGCGTCTTTCCTGCTGAACGTGTCATGCTCACGAATAGAGTTGTGAAGGATAAGAAGGGTCGATACATACGAGGCTATATGCTCAAGGCTTTTCGGTCTCTGGAATCACTGGTTTTGAGTCGAAACTGGATGTTTTCCGACCTGTATCTGCACCATGCAGTGCGATTGGCGGAGGCCATGGTTTCCAAGGCGACATACTTCCGGATCAAGGAGGAGAATCTTTCAAGGAACGAGTGCATTGGGTTGTTCACACGGATGACCGATGCCGACCTCTACAGGTGGCTTCTCGAATCTGAAATAGAATTCATACGCGAATACGCAGCCAGAATCAGGTATCGCCGCCTGTTCAAGGTGGTCCTGTCAAGGCCAATAGCGTTCTTTGAGGACGATGTCAAATTGCGTTTCTTGAGGATGCTTGATGAAATACAGGTGCTTCTTAACGCCGAAGAGGAACTGAATGAAGAACCTGGGGCTGCCATAATCGATATAGTCTATCCTGAGTTTGGAGCTAACACATTGGGGAAATTGCCCCTTCTTGCTGGTGGTGAGGCGATAGGTCTCGACATTGTCAAACTTGAGGACACTCAGGAAGGCAAGTCCCTGATTCAATCTTTAAGTCGACAAGAAAGCACGATTCCTTCGGTCAGAGTATATGCAAGCCCAGAGCTAGAAATCAAGGTGCACAAGAGGTTTGACCAGCTCTTTCCCGTAAAGGAACATGTGACGTATCGAGAAGACGAATATGATATGACCGAGACCTAAATCGTATTTTGCTGAACCACATCAGACAAGATACCGGATTAGCTCTTTGACCTTTTCCAACCCCTGCTCAATGTAGACGATTCCGTAGATTGCCTCAAGCAGTGTACCCTTGTCATGCTCCATCTCTGACTTGCTCACAGCGTGGGGGTCGAAGTGGATTCGATGTTCATAGAGACCCCAATTATCACAGAGTTCAGCCATATGTTCATTGTTGACGATATCCGATCTCTTCTGGGTCAACACGCCTGCATCAATTGATTTCGGCTGCCAAACGTGGTGCAATGCAGCCAATGAGATTGCCGCATCTCCCACTAGTGCTAGTGCCTCCGCCATTTCGCTGAGGGCCACTAGATGCTTCAGTTCTTCTTGCTTGGATGGGAATTCATCTATCATCTCGAGAAATAGGTTCTTCGTGCTTGGCTGGAATAACGCAACAAGGAGAAGCTCGTTCTTGTGCAGGGACACTCCCAGAACCTCCTCGAGTTTCGGCCTTAGCGAATCCTTCACCCGGTCTATTAAGGACTGCATGCTGGTCAATTGTGTGATCCAACGCATTGTCTTTCCAAGAAGACGTGTATTCTGAGAGGGCACGTTCTCCTTCGCCCCCTTCACTTCAGTCAGCAGCGAAGCTAGCTTCTTTTCTATATGGACATGCTCGAGAGTTAAGGCGCTTACACTCGTGTCTATTCCCTCCTCGGCAGGATTGATATAATAGTAGTCTTCTTGCCTTCGTATTTCTGCACATGAATTGCGGGCAGTGAATACTCCATAGCCAGAAGGCTCAATGCAAGCACGATTGTGGGCGGGCCTGAAGACAGGTCCACAAGAATGTCACCCTCTGACATGTCTTCGAGAAGGACCTTCTCTATCTCGGTGTACGTAGATGTTAGATTCCCTCGGAGACCTCCTTCGTTGTCCCCCGCAATCTCGATAGGCAGTTCAAGCCATCTGTTCTCCCACTGTCGAGGTGCATTGCTCGGGATGTGTTTCTCAAGGTTCTTGGAGACCCCTCTAGCAAAGCGCTGTTGTTCCACCACTAGCCGAAGGAGCTTGATGTCAGGGCTGGCCTTTGTTGCAAGCCACGCAACCAACAGCCGAGCGTCTTCAGGCAGTGCCAACGACGTGAGGAATACCTTGGGCTTTGAGATACCGAGTGCTCTTCTCACGGGGTGGACTGCTTTCGGTTCAAGACTGAATACACGTTGCTGTGACTCTCTCCAACTACGAATGATCCCCAAGTTCTCAAGGTGTTGTGTATTGAAGTAGAGCTTCGGGTCTGTGACCTTGACTTTCTTTGGGTCTACCTTCTTGCCTTTTGAGCCGACTTGCCGCGCAGCCATATCCTTCCTAATACTCTCTCTCAGCTCACTCCCGGTTCGTGGACCTCCCTCAAGTTGGTCCAAGATTATCCTGCGAGCACGCACTCCTTCTATTTCTTTGCGGATTATGTCATCACCAGATGGCCAGAACATGACTATTCACTATGAATCTTCATCTATATGACCTATATATGTTATGTTGGTTAGTACGCGTATCATCCGGGTTATATTTCTCACAATCCTTTGATTAAACAGAGTCAGCCTGTAAAATCGCCCCATGTGCTACTTTCCGCCCTTGAAAGCCTATAACGCAGTTTCCGGCATTTTCGGGCAGTTTCACTATGAAATACATTATCTATATAGAATAGATAGTTCTCAAACCAATCAGACCGATTTTCGAACCTAGCCAAACAAGGCTTAAATAGAAAAAGAATGCATTTCCTGCCAGCACAGAGTTCGGATAACTTTGCGCGGGAATCTAGATTCTAGATAAACAATAATGAGGACCAACAAAATGGCTGAAGACGAATTTCTTGGCGCGAAACCTGTTGTCATTGACAATGGCACAGGTCTCAGTAAGAATGGTTATGCCGGCGAAGATCAGCCACGAAGTGTTTGGCCCACACTAATTGGTTATCCGCGATACGAGTCGATTATGACAGACGTCGACCACTACACGCGTGATTACTACATTGGTGAAGAGGCTATCAATCTGCGTGGTGTTCTACGTTTGGTTTACCCAATCGAGCACGGTGTGATCGATGACTGGGATGCTATCGAGAAGATATGGAGCTATACGTTCTATAACGATCTCAAGATAGACCCCAGCGAGAACCCAGTGCTTCT
>JAGLUV010000073.1 GCA_023134215.1 Candidatus Thorarchaeota archaeon
GTCAAATCTAGACCTCGATTCGGAGCCCTTCGATACTGAGGGTCAAAGACTAGGTCAGGGGGAAGATCGGTGGACAGCTTGATTGCCATGGCTTTGGAAACGTCAACCTTCACGGAATCACATCCTCATTGTTGACCACTCTTAGCATGCTGTCCCATAAAGGAGTTGGGGAATGAGAAGCAAGAAGGAATTGGAGAATATGGTGGAGTGATTAACCAGAAATTACGCCCCGAATCAGCTCGTTGAGTTCGTGTCCTCTCTCTTTTTTTGTCCTAGAGGGCAACGAACTCCGCGCTACTGGCATCCCAACCCAATCGTTTTGCCTTCTGAAAGGCCTCACTTGATCCCTTGTACTGTCCCAGAAGCCATAGAAGCAAACGAAGCTTATTCCACAGGTGAGGGTTGTCGGGGTCGGCCTCAAGCTCTGTGCGGATTCCAGATTCGATTTTCGCATATTCATCAAGTTCACTCTTGCGGGAGGCTATTGCCTGCTCCAAGAGATTATAGACATAGTCAGCTGGCCTATCTAGGACATGAGTGAGAAACTCTGTGGGTCGTCCGCGAAGAGCGGCGTTGATTGCGGCCGCAGGAGTATCCTTGGTCCTCCAAAACTCGCCATTCACCAGTTGTGTTTCATATCCATGCTGCATGAAATCAAGAAGCTCTGCCAAATGACTTGTAACAGGGTGATCATCTCCGAGATCGCGTTCACATAGAGCCCACTCGTAGTAAATGCATTGAGCACCGATTAAGTCCGTCACGCTTGGTGTTGCTCCCATTTTCTTCAGATCGCTCATCAGACTTTTCACTGTGTACTTTTTACGCCGTGTTGGGAGCTGAATAGAGTTCTCACCTGCCATTTTGCTTCACCCACCGTTCTCTCCAATAGGTTTGCATTCATAAAAACCATCTGAGGATTGACCAATCCCCGGTGTAATGGCATACCATGAGCCTAAAATGGGAGATTCCACAGCATCCATCCCGGCAGACCAACAAAGAATCTGACATAAATGACCAGAATCAGTACCATGAGGGAAGATAGCGCCAATGCCCAGTCCCATTTCCCGAAGCGCAGCATCTCCATATAGGTCCGGTTCTCGCTAGCGCCAAAGCCTCTCGACTCCATGCTCTCAGCGATCGAGAGAGCACGCCTGATTGACACGATTATTAGGGGCACAATAATGGGTATGACGTTCCTGATACGTTTGATAAGATTCCCCTTATCAAGCTCAACTCCCCGAGCCCTTTGGGCATCCATGATAGCGTAGGCCTCTTGGCCCAGAGTCGGCACGTACCTCATTGCCATGCTCATTGCGAAGGCAAATTCAAACTTCACACGCATCTGGATCAATGCCTGCGACAGCTGGTCAGGTTGGACCGTGAGGAAGAACAACGAGAATGATGTCATCAAAGCCACCAGTCGGATTGCCAACGAGAGGGAATAGGAAAGTGGGTTCTCTACAGGTGAGAGCAGCGTGTTGAACACTAGCACAAATACAAGAAGAGAGGCCAGCCCCTTCATGCTCTTTGCCCATCTGCCTAGGGATTTCGCTGCAGCAATCATGGGAAGAAGGCAGATGAAAACCATAAGGAGCGGGATGATTTCCATAAACATCATGGACACTGCTGCACATACTATAGACAAAACAAGCTTTGATCGTGGATCTAGGCGATGCATGATTGAGTCCTGTCTTGTGTACTGGAAAACTTCAAGGAACGACATCTATGCACCCCCAAGTATCCCCATGATGGTTTCCTCAAGCTCGGACAACAATGTCAATCGTTGACCAACCTCTGGGAAAACGTTTCGTATCGCTCTAGCGGCCAATGTCATCTGCGGGGGTGCGAGTGAACATCTTTCAATGACCTCATCATTGCTTAACACCATGTTCGTAGACCCGTCCGCAATAATCTGACCTTCAGCCATAGCAACTGTGCGGGGAAAGTTTTCAATGACAAACTCGATGTCATGCGTTACAACAACGACTGTCCGCCCACGCTTGTTCATCTCCGCAAGCATTTGGGCAAGTCGATTCTTTTGATGCGCATCCTGTCCGATTGTTGGCTCATCCAGCGCCAGAAAACGTGGCTCTGTTGACAGGACCGATGCGAGCGCAACACGTTTCCTCTCACCGCCAGACAATGTAAAGGGAGACCTCTCTGCTAAGCCCTCCAAGCCCAGGCTTGCCAGGGTCTTCTGACGTCTCTGCTCCGCTTCATTCTCGGTGAAGCCAATGTTTCTGAGCCCGAACTCCACTTCCTTCTTCACCGAATCTAGGAACAACTGATGGTCAGGGTTCTGGAAGACCAATCCTACCTCTCTGGCGATTTCTGCCACTGACATGAACTTGGTATCCTGCCCATCAAGAATGACCCGTCCCTCCTGCGGACGGAGAAGGCCGTTCATGTGTTTGATCATTGTGGTCTTGCCTGCACCGTTGGCTCCGATAACTGCGAGACGCTCACCATCGTCAACCTGTAGAGAGATACCCTGGAGGGCTGTGTAGATGCCATCGTAGGTATAATGCACATCTTCTAGGATGATCACTGTGAAGTCGCCTCCTGAACAAGCTCAGCCAATTCCACCCCTGTCAGAGGCACGTTTCTGAGGTCAACACCCCTTGTTCTCAGCCGCTTGTACACCTGAGTTGCCTTGGGCACGCCAACGCCAATCTCCTCACAAAGGTCCATGGCAAGGATTTCCCTCGGATTTCCATCAGCAACGATACGCCCCTTGTTCATCAAGATGATACGAGATGCATCTCTTGCCACTAAGTCAAGCCGATGCTCCACAAGAACAACAGCCATACCTCTCTTGTTGAGATGTGCGAATATCTCGAGGATAGTCTCTGCACTCTTGGGATCAAGATTTGAGGTGGGTTCATCAGCCACGAGGACTTTTGGCTTTAGGGCAAGCGTTGCAGCAATCGCGACTCGCTGCTGTTCACCACCAGACATCTCGTGAGGGTGTTTTTCTCTCAGTTCTTCGAGGTCGAGTAGCTCTATCAGTTCCTCTACTCTGCGCCTTATTTCAGCAGGCGCGACACCAAGGTTCTCAGGACCGAATGCAATCTCTTTCTCCACATCGAGCGTTACGAGCTGATTCTCTGGATTTTGGAACACCAAGCCTGCAACGGAGGCGAATGTCGCCACTTCATTCTCTCGGGTGTTCTTTCCGTCCGTGTAGACATTGCCAGCAACATATCCTCGATGAAACTGAGGAACAAGCGCGTTTATTGCTCTGCAAAAAGTAGTCTTTCCACACCCAGATGGCCCTGTGAGGACAACATATTCGCCCTCATCAATTATGAGTTTGATTCTTTTCAAAGCGAGGGAGTCCGCTCCTAGGTACTTGAAGCTGAAGTCGGCGAACTCTATCAGCGCCATGGATTTTCTCCCTCTTAGGATGACTCATCACTCTCAGGTGATGGCGTTCTTTTGATTGCGTCCCTAATGAGTTGTACTGCTCTTGAGGCGGCCTTGTCTCCGAGTATTTTACCATTTGCCCCAGCTGCGTTGGGATGCCCGCCTCCCTTTCCCTCAATTAATTCTCCGAGCGGTTCCATCACGTCACTTCCCAGATTCACGCCAGTCTTTTCATAGAACTCCACAGTGCTCCTAGAGCTCAGACGTACATCTCCATTGGATGGACTCCCACTAACGATTGCAACATCGGCACCCATTCCAATCAGTCCACGGCATGCACTGGCCTCAAAGGCCTTGATTCTGGATGTGACTATTATCCAGTTGTCAATATTGTGGACCTGTAGTCGACC
>JAGLUV010000074.1 GCA_023134215.1 Candidatus Thorarchaeota archaeon
AGGACGAGCGGATTCAAGAAGTTGTCATTGAGTCACGACCTGATTATGTCACGCCTGAGCTTATGCGTGAAACGCGCGACATCCTAGGGTCTCGTAGAATAGAACTCGGGATTGGTCTTGAGAGCTCTAATGATGCTATCCGGTCAATCTGTATCAATAAAGGATTCGACCTTGACACCTTCAAGGATTCTGTAGCAAACGCCAAGGAATACGATATTGGAGTGCGCGCTTATATTCTCTTGAAGCCTCCCTTTCTAACGGAGAGGGACGCTCTGCTCGATGCTGTTAAAACCATTGAAGACGCCGCCCGATTGGGGGTATCAACAGTTTCCATGAATCCTATCAATATCCAGAAGTACACGCTTGTCGAGCGCCTCTGGTCGAAAGAGCTGTACAGGCCGCCGTGGTTGTGGACCGTGATGAGTGTCCTAAGAGATGCTTGGGCTAAAGTAGGGAGCTCGGTCAACATCCTGTGTGACCCTGTTGCCGCAGGGAAGCCTCGTGGCGCACACAACTGTGGTTCTTGTGACGAATCCATAACAAGCGCTATCCGAGAGTTCTCAATTCATCAAGACGTTTCTGTGTTTGACTCCCTGGACTGCGACTGTAAGCGTCAGTGGCATCATATCCTCAATCACGAGGATATCTCTTTGCTCATCCATTCACGCAGTCGCAGGAAGCCAGTCGGAAAGGCTTAAAGCAAATCGAACACCAGTGGCTTCGTTCCAAAAGATTGGGGTTCTTGGTCATGACACGCTATGTGACACGTGTTTCAGTTTGGTTCTATAGTGAAGGTGCATCTCCCTCTGCAGTTATGCAGAAGCTGCTTGAACTTGGATTTAAGGCTGTGAGAGGTGCTTACGACTTTGTGTATGCGCATGGAAAAGACGAAATGGATGACCGAGATTTGAGTAGTGCAATCCTTGAAATTTCGAACGCTATCCATGCGACACTGAAGGGGTTCAAGGTTCTGTATACGCTTGATACACAACGTGCAGAAGATGTAGACCATACACTATTGCAGGACATTGATGAATTTCTGGACTCAACACGAAAGGAAATCCGCGAACTTGAGGATGATCGCAAGTAGACGTAGAATTGAGAAGCAGGTGGGGGAATCTAACCCCCAACCTGTTCATAGGGTGCACGTGGTCGATTAGTCAGATGTTACTTGCGGCTCGCGGCGTTCATATTCACCTTCACCGCTCACAGATAATCTGATTCTCTTTTTCTCGCCCGGATTCATCCGAGTGAAGGTCCACGCGACATTGCTGCCTTTGCGGGCTGGTTTCACCCTTGGTACTAGTTCCTCAGGGTCCACTGACACATACTCAAAGCCAGGTGGTATCCAATCTGTTACAACCACGTTCTCCGCAGTCACTTCGCCTCGATTCTCAACAACGAGCACAACGACATACTCCCCGACATCTGCACCCTTGTTTATCGCCTTCTTCGTCGAAATACTCCTCTTCTTGTATGTGATATCCAGCTTGTGGTCTTCGCTAGCTACTGTAGGCATTAGTCCTGCGGGATATGTATTGGCAGAGCATAATATCGGACTGGGATACTCCTTCTCAGGCCTACTCTTCCATGCCATTATTGCATAGTTGATCTTCACACTCTCGCCAGGCGCAAGTTCTCCTACGGAATC
>JAGLUV010000075.1 GCA_023134215.1 Candidatus Thorarchaeota archaeon
ATCCTAATTGGATTATCCGCACCAAAGACATAGGCCCATTGCGGCTCTTCGGCTTCAACACTGCTACACGTGTCATAAACCTCAGTGAGTGTGAGGAGTGGGGCCTTTACACCAACTGTATAGGGCATTTCCCACTTTCCACCAGCATCAATCTCTCCCCCAGGAAGCGTTTTCTTCCGGATGCCAGTGCCTTTGCCAGTTTCACCTAGGTGGACCTTGACATTCCATATCCTACATCGGTCCGATGGGTTGGTCACTTTTAGAACGCCTGAAACGTCTATATGGTCAAGGCCGCTTTTTCCGCCTAATGTGACATTTTCGCTTTCTTTCAAGTCAATATTTACAGTTCTATGCTCGCTCAATCGCGGCTCACCCACTTGTCCTTCTCTTAATCTTTCGAGTGCGTATTCTGCTCAAAGAGCAGCTTAGCGAATGGATTAGGATAATGTATGTCTGAACTCGTTGCCCGCAGCCCACTGAATTTCTAGGACTTGATCATGTTCCATGACTACGGGTATAACTCCCTGTCCGAATTGGGATACATACTTTGCGAAATTCGATGGTTGATCTGATGAAGTCCACCTTACAGGGATGCCAATTCTGGGTTTGGCGTCTAGGCACAGACTGACCGCGTCTTTCACCTCGAACACCTCTCCGCCCCCTATGGGAGCAATGAGAACATCCATCTCGAATTCACCGAATGGACCTTGCACTACACTATCACCAAGATAGCCAACCTTCATGCCGCCCATCTCGATATAGAGTCCAAGGTTCTCGTACCTCTCGCCAGACGTGGGGTCCTTCTTCTGAAGGGGGTAGGCGCTAATCTTGAGACCTGGGGTCTCATAGGTTTCTTCAGTCTTGAGTGTATGAAGCAACCAAGATTTTCCGCCCTGAGACTTGACCTTCTCAACGGTTTCCTCGTTTCCTAGGAACCAAGCCTTGGCATTGGCCGCAATTTCAGCGGCATTTCCCACAGAGTCATCGTCACGGTTTGTCGCCACAATGATTCTCACGTCAACATCCTCAGGTACAACGGGTTCGCCATTCCAAATCCCTGGATTCAGCAGGAGTGTGATGTCCTTAGACTCCAGTACGAATGTCGTATGGCCGAAGTATGTGAGTTTCAGCAATCAAGCACTTCCCGTCGCTTCGCTAAGTTACCACTTAGCCAGAATACTTGCTACAGAGGTATCGTTGCCGTGTGTCCTTAAAAGATAATTCCGCACAAGCAGATTCCAGTATTGACTACTTGTGATATTACGTAGATATTGCCATAGTTGGCTCATGCACTCCGAGTGCTATCTTTTTATGATTGCATCCGCACTCAACGGTGGCAATCGTTTGAATGCTTGTTTGCTAATCTGAAAAGAGGGGTTTGATGCTCGAGAAGATACTCACCGATAAGTTCAGGAAACTATTGAAAACGGTTCTAGACGACATTCAGAACCAACAAGACCGTCGGGATGAGGAAGAGTTCGCCAAGGACGAGGTAAGAATCAAAGAGGACCTCCTTGATACCGTGGAGTCCTACTCGGCTAGTGTTGTACTCGATGAGGACTTCCTCGTTGCAGCTGTTGACGGATCTGGAACTGAGAACTTCGGCATGCTGGATGACATACGTATCCATCTTCTAAGCACTGCAACCGTGATACTTGACACTAACACGCGGAAAGGTTCCCCCTTTTCGATAGTGGAACGAGCGGCTCTGGGAGTCGAACTTGGAGATCAGCCCTCTCTCGATATGCATTGGCACTCCGGCGTACGTCACGATGCAAAGAACAAGATGGCCGATAGTCTGACGAACATCTATCCCAGCAAGGACCCAACAGACTTCGTGATACAGTTCTTCCAAGATGATTTGGGACCCCAAGTAAAATCGTTCTCTGATTTGGATGGTACTGACTTCGCTCGCCATAAACCCAAACTGGAGAATATGGTTTCCCTCATCTCAAGAGCCGGATACCTCACCAACCCCGTGGTCCATGAAGAACTCAGAACGGTGTCGGAATATGCCGCCATCAGAAACGTGCTGACTAGCAAGTTCAAGCCAAAGTACATCCTGATCGATGGCGCAATGAGTGTCTTTGTGCATCATGTTCTCAAGTATCCCTCAATGCCAAGCGGTTTCATGCTGAGAGAGATCTGCGCCCTAGCACGGGATAAGAAAGTCATTCTCTGTGCTGTGAGTAAGAATCACACAATACCATTTGCACACAGGATTGCGAAAATGGCAGAGGACATATTCGGCTTGGAGGCAAAATGGTTCTGTTTGCTACCTTCAAAGAACGATCCGAATGGAGGTCTCCACATCTATAGTGACAGGACATACCTGCCGCCAAAGCTTGCCGTGCCATACCTGTTCAGTTTTTCACGCGATAACAGGCCTTCGCGAATCGATTTCGATCGGATTTGGTGGCTCAAGAACATCTTCGTACGTGGTGACCCCGCGGCAACAAGAGCGAATGAGAAACAGCTCTTTCGTGACCTAGAGTTCATGTCTAGAGACGCAAGATGGTATGGCTACCCCGTAGCATTGGCTCTCGCCCACGGGGCATGTAAGCTCAGTTATGAGGACCTTGGGCTAGCACGCGAAGTATACCGGGACGTACTTCGTGCAACTAATCATGATCCCCGGAGGGCAGCTCCGCTTCGGGAAGATTACAATCTTTGACATGAGATGATAGATGATGACATTCAACAAAGACAACCTAGGCGAACTATTCGGAAAAGTCGGTGTGGGTAATCAGACTAACCTAGAGATAATGGGAAGTAATCGCGACATTAGTGTCGGCGAGATATTCATGATCACTTCAGCGCGTGATGGCCATGAGAGGGTCTTTTTCTTCCGGGTTCTAGGACTCCAAAACTATCTGAGACAAGTAGATGACATGAGCCGTGTTGCTGGCACCCTCATGGTGGAAGGCGACGCGTATCTCTCGGGGATTGAGCGCAACATGCTCTTGGACGTACAGGGTCGAATGCTTGGTTACGCAGAGCGTATTGATAATGAGTGGGTGTTTCGTTCTCCACGCCGCTTGCCCGATCATCTTGCGTCGGTGTACAGACCAAAGCGCGGAATATCAGACTCAGTAGTCCGGATGATGCTTGAATCTCAGACCGGCGGTGAGATGTATGTCGGAGACCTCCAAGTAGGCGAAGCAACTCTTGATGTGCCTGTGATGATTCCCTCCAAGTTCCTGCCCATGCACGTTGGGATATTTGGTTCAACAGGATCTGGAAAGAGCAATCTCATGATGGTTCTCATCAAGTCATTGATTGACACCAATATCGCGGCAAGTACAAACCCTGATGGCGACGTGCTTCGGATATCTGCCTTCTGTATTGACCCGCATGATGAATTCGCCAAGGGTGTAGACAAATACGGAATTCACCACATAGTCGAAGCCATGGGTCCAACTATTAGGTCAGAGGTCTTGGGAAACTTCTACTACCTGACAACCCACTTGAGAGCCACGCCGCGGGAGGTAAAGAAGTACGCTAAGGAAATCAGGATTAAATGGGAAGAGATTCAACCGCGGGATTTGTACTCTATCACTGAATTCACTCCCCAGATGAATTCATTCATTGATTCCATGTATGCGTCTAAGCATCAGAACTGGATTGCTGAGATACTTGAAATGCAGGAAGAACCTGAGGGGATGTCTACACCCAAGGGGACAATGAAAGCGGTTCAGCGGAGGCTCCGGTTTCTGGAGCGTTCTCCAATATTCATTAAGGACGGGACATCGGTTCTTGATGACATCTATGAGGCGATGGAAACTGGCCGTGTTCTAGTCGTGAACACAAGCCTGATGAGTGACACTGAGCAATTCCTCCTAACAACCGTGGTTACACGCACCTTGTCTGACATGAGGCGAGCTGTGAAGAGTAGTGGTACCTTAGGAGATTTCGAAACGCAGGGCAAGATGCGACTACCAAATCCCTTCTTCAATCGAGTCAAGAAAATGGCCCGGAGTTTCTATGGGCGTGGAGGGACAAGTGACTCTGCTGAGGTGAAAAATCCGCGTAATCTGCCAGTCATTCAGATCACAGTTGAGGAGGCTCCTTCAATCCTCAATCCAGAACTCATGAAGGGGCGGTCGGTATTCAAGGACATCTCAAGGCAAGGACGGAAGTTCAATATCGGACTCCTAGTTGTAAGCCAACAAGTGAGCGTACTTGATAATGTGATTCTCAGTCAGATGAATACGGAGATTAACCTGCGGATGGGAAATGAACGTGAAATTAGGGCGTGCATCGAAAACGCAAGTGTCAACATCTCTGGATTTGAGAATGAGTTCCGAGTGATGTCACGAGGAGAGGCATTGCTGACTGCCTCATATCGAGAGCTGCCATTGCCTGTCAAGATTCCGTTGTTTGATACTATCTTCGAACGCGATAAGGACAAGTACAAGAGTAAGAGGTCCAGCAAGAAGAGAGAGAAGCATATTCTCTGAGGAGTAAGGCGATGACTGTAAGAGTTGCGCATATTTCTGACACCCATCTTGGCACGAAGCCACGGGAAGGTGTGAGACATAACGTCTGGGCAGTTGAGATGCGCATCAGAGTCCTCGAGAACGACTTCTACGAGCGTTTCTCAGAGTTGTTTGCCAGGATAGCCGAGCTCGATCCGCCAGTTGATATTGTGGTCCATTCCGGGGACCTCTATAATCAACCTTGGGAGGGCAACCCAACTCAACCTCCTGTTGTTGCGAGAGAAACAGTCATTACCGTGCTGAAGAGATTCATTGAGAAAACGAGCATACCTGTTCTGATACTAGAGGGCAATCATGGCATATACCGGAATCTTGAGGTGTCATTTCTTGATAGCCTGAAGATGGCAATTCCCGGTCTGGATGTGGCAACCCAACAAGAATTGAAGCACGCATTACGGGAAGGAAAACCACTCGTGCGTTCATACGAGAAACTGAATGTCTATTGTTTCCCCTTCATTGAGTACGCTGTTCTCGAATCTGCTGACGCAATAACTGCCATCAATGATTGGATCACAACCCACCAGCTTCCGGACTCTGACCGCCCATCTATTGCAGTAGCACACGGAATGGATCTTGATCGTAGCCTTCAACCAGCCATTTTCAGCATGGGATATGACTACATTGCATTAGGTCACGATCATCATCAGCACAAGCA
>JAGLUV010000076.1 GCA_023134215.1 Candidatus Thorarchaeota archaeon
ATTGAGAGTGGAAAGGCTCCGATAGTCACTCCTCAACACATTGACTTTGCACGACCTGTTTGCACCGAGAAGATTGCAATAGAAACCGATGATACAGTTGAATCAATCATTCAAAGGATAGAATCATTGTTCGACAAGAGGAATCTGAAGGGGTCCTGGGCCTCGGCTACAGCTGCACGAGTGCGACTAGTCTTCAAGGGTGGGTCGTCGAGAATCAGTGGGTTCGACCTTAACCTTGCAATGGAATCATTTCGCATGAAGGTCTTATCACAGGATTCTGAGTACAACATAGTACAGCTCGTATGGACAATAAAGCGTCACGAAATCGACCATGATGAAGCAGCATACCCTGAGATTGAATCCGAGTATCTTATCGAAGATCCCAAGGAGGATTTCAAGGCTTACCTAGAAACGCTATCACTCGACGAGAAGTACGACCCTGAAACACTAACTCGAATTGCAGTACATGCTCTTGAGATTACAGTTGGACGCGGTGGTGAGAAGCTCACTCTGGATACGATTTCGAAGGAGGAATCCGGGTGAAACTACTTCGTCTCGAATTGAAGAACTTCAAGCCATTTCGAGACCTCGAACTCCCTGAGGGAGAGGGCGAACTGCCTGGAGGACTGATACTCATCCGGGGTCCGAACTCGACTGGGAAGTCTTCAATATTCGAAGGAATACTATGGGCTCTGTGGGGACCTGATGCTGTTGGTCTTACTAATGATGAGCTCGTCAGTTTCACATCAACTTGGTGCAAGGCGGTCTTAGTCTTCGAGGTTGCTGGGACTCGGTACAAAATGGATCGGTCCTATAGTTCAGCCAAAGGAATGGCTGTTGTTTTGTACACACGGACGGGGGATGCATGGAAGCGTCTTGCTAACAAGAGCAAATCTGTGAGCAATGAACTCATGCAGATTCTGAATCTTGATCTGCAGCAAGCCTTGAACACGTTGTTGGTCCGCCAGGGGGAAGTGGCATTAATCGCCAATGCTACTCCCACCGTGCTAAGAAACCTCATAGTGAGGATATACAACATCGAGCTATTGGACAAGATGTCAGACCATCTGAAGAGCTTCGAGTTGGACCTTGAAGCCCAGATTAGAGGGCTTGAAGACGATTACATTCGTCCTGAGTATATCGCGGAACAGATCAATGATACAAAGATAAGAATCGAGGATTATGAACGCAGTTTCAAAAGCAACGAAGCAGAAGCTGGGGAGATCAAGAACCATCTGAAGGAAATGCCTGATCCTGAAGGTCTTGAGGCAATACACGCCCTAACACAAGAAGTCGAGAGAATAGAGCGTGACCATAACTCAAGCATGCGGTATCGGGACTCTGACCTTGCAAATGCTGGTCTTTCATCGGCTGAAATTGAAGTTGTGCAGGCGCGTTTGAAAATTCTCAAGAAAGAAGCCAAGCGATACGAGTCCAGTCGCAAGAAACTTGAAACAGAAACAACCGAAGTTGACCGTGAGCTAGGAGCAATCGATGCGACCAAATCGGATCTCAGTGAGAAAGTCGTGACTCTAGAAGGTGTTTCTGTAGATGACGATTCAGGCGTCGCTGAATGTCCAACCTGTGCAAAGCCCCTTTCCACCGAAGAGCGCGAGAATCTGCTAGTAGAATACCAGCAGGTACTGAAACAGAACGAAGAAAAAGCCAAAACACTCAAGGGTCGTCGTGTGGAGGTGTCAGATGAGCTCCGCGGTATCGAGGAGCACTTGTCTGATATTTCCAAGGCGCATGATGCAGTGTGCCGTATCAAAGAGAAACAGAAGGATGTTGACAAAGCCGAGAAACGCCTTGAAAAGAAGCAGGCGAAGCTCTTGGATGCTATCAAAAAGGCTGGGGTGGCTGATATTGAGTCGCTCCTCAAGAAGCATGGAGGGAAGAGTGTTCTTGATCTTCAGCGAAGGCTTGATGTACTCTCCACAAAGCTTGGTGAAATTGCAGGCCAATGCGACTCCTTCAGAAAACTCATCGACAGGGAACAAGACGCCATTAAGGAATTAGAAGCCAAATCCGTGAAGATGAGTGAGCTCGGGGCAGAGATGGACTCGTTGAAGAGCCTGAACGAACATACCAAGTATGTTAGATTGAAGCTAGTCAACGGCTTTGTGGCTGATTACGTAGTGCAAAAGCGATTGTTGGGTATAATCAAGGGCGCCACGAACGAATACGTTCGCGCGTTTACAAACAATCAGTATACTGGTATTGATCTAGTTCCAACAACTGCGCGAGGGCGTTCTGGCGCGGGATTGGCATTGAAGATACACGATCAGCGAGATGATGCCACGAAGAAGGCAACACAACTAAGCTTTGGTGACAGAACTGCCGTCAGCCTAGGACTTCGTCTAGGGATTAGCAGGACGATGAGCTATATTCGGCCGCTAAGGGACAGTCCCTCGATTGCTCCTCGGATACGATGTGTTATGCTTGACGAACCGCTTGGAGGCCTTGACAAGAGTCGCAGAACCTCTGTTGTTAGTAACTTGGTGAACGACCAGAGCTTCGAACAAATTTTGCTGATAACGCACACAGACATTCAAGGCTGGGATGATGTCCCAGCAATTGAGGTTTCCAAGAGTGGATCAGCTGCCATCGCAAAACTTCTCATGTAGCAGCATGCTTGACATGTGAGTTTGGTTCTCTCTTCAATCACAAACATTATTCAGAGGTTCTGCAAGCCTATATGCCATGCGCATTGCAAAACGAGCAGAACGATTCCTGTTTGCGTGGGCAGTGCGCGCACTACGTTTCTTGCTTGAGAATGCAGGCTTGATACTCGTTCTTTGTTTTGCGGCTCTTGTTTGGAATCAGGTTTTTCATGCCGCTGTAGTTGACTTCACCAGCTCCACTCTCTGGAGGACTCGTGGTGTCTGGCTCGGAAATGGGGAGCTCGACCTTTTCGGCTACACTTTGGTGTACCAATTTGAGGGCTACACGGACTATTCGTTCTACTATTATCATTGGGGGTCAAATATGCTCAGGGGTGTGATGCCCTATAGCCCCGGGTTCGGGTATATCGAACTGGATGGGTTTGTTAATGAGAATGGAGCTTACATCTTTCCTCCGCTCACTGCCATTCTGTATGCTGTCGGTCTTATGATTCCGGTGGATGGTTGGGGAATTGGCCTTCTTCTCGCAATCTTTGGATACCTCACTGCTTTGCCGGTATATGGAATTGCCAAGCAGCTATCAGGTAACAAACGAGTTGGCGAAGTCGCCGCTTTCACCTACCTCATGAATCCGAATGTTCTGTACCATACCACCTTTGCGTGGTTGAACACAGCACCGTTCATCTTTTTCTTTTTCTCAGGCTTTTACATGCTCACCAAAGGCAAGCGTGATGCAGCAACGCTACTTATTGTGACTGCAGCGTTATTCAAACAGACTGCATGGTTCTTGGGTATTCCGCTTGTCATTTACTTGATCTTAAGAACGCAGTATTCCTCTAGGATAGTAGCATCCGTTGTAGAGAAAACGAAGGGTTTCTTTGAACGCAGCGCGGAAACCCTTGACATTCGTCAGTTCATGATTAGCGTATTAATCGTCTTTGCCTTTGCAGGAGCTATCATTTTTCCATTCTTCATAGCGCAACCAAATATGTTGATCAATATGCGTTTGGCCATGGGAGGCTTTCCTCTGGTATCACTGACAGACCCCCCTGGCTACGGAAGTCCGATGCGGCTTCAAATTCTGGCTGTAGTTGTAGGCATGCCCGTGCTAGCGCAGATACTTGATGGGCTTGTATACTACGGTTTCTTACTCTGGTTCGGTGTGACTCTCATTGTTGGCTTCATGTGTATCCAGACGAAGGATGGTGACAAGAAGGGATTCTATCTTCGTCGTCTATTGGTCCTCACAATGATAATGATGCTTTGGGTTCATCTTACAGGTCCTCGTGGCGTTTACAAGTACTACTTCACTCTATTTGCGCCATTCTTCTCGATATTCTCGTCTGCGCAGATGGTCACAAGTCGTGACGAAACAGTACCATTCTCACTGTCCATGCTTTGGCTACCGATTGCTCTCAGCCTTATGATACTCCTCCCTGCTCGAAACATCTACCTCTTTAGCGTCATCCTTATTCTCGTTGGTTACAGCCTTGCCGATAAAATTGGCACGTTCTGGTCCTTCGTTAAGGCTCCTGGGAGATACATTGCTAAGCAGTCTAGTGGTCGATTACCGCGCGTTTCGCTTGTTCTCAAAGACATCGCGACAAATCTCACTGCAATCCACAACGGAATATTCGCTACTTTTGATTACTATCTGAATGAAGAACACATCAATATACGATCCGCAGACGGCGCGTGAAAACTACTGCCCAAGTTCCTTGAGTTCTTTCCTCTTCGCTTTTAGACGCTTCTTCAAGTTCTGCAGGCGAGTATTGAGTTTCTTGATTTGTTCATCATAGGTTTCCTTCGCCATTATTCCTGAGGAGTGCCTTTGATCGATATGATCTTTCAGCTTTTGTATGGACTGGACTTCTTGCTGGAGTGCCTTGATATCACCCTTCAAATCTCCCTCTTGATTCTCTTCTGGAGTCTTGAATTGCTTAGTTGGTATCATTATCCCAAGCTGCTGTTGCGTCTTTTCTGCGAAATCTTGGAACTGGTCGCGCAGCATCTCTACGTTACCGTCGACTCTTGTGACTTGCTCTCCCACTTTTCCAATGTCCTTCTGCAGGTCAAATACCGCGTTGACGAGCCTTCGAAGAGCCCCTTCCATCTCGTCGAGCTTTGCAGATGAAACCTCTGTTACGGGCGCACCTTTCTTGGACTTGGCTACCTTGCTTGGTTTGGCTAGTCTGACATCTCCACTGAGCCATTTCAGGGCATTGATTGCAAATGTCTTATTCCCAGCATGCTTTAACCCGCCCCCTTTTCGGAATATCTCGTAGCTGCCGGCGCAGATGACTCGCCCCTTCCCATATTCAGCCACTGCAATTACGGGTTGATTTGCCGGGTCTGCCATGTCAGATGAAGATGCCACTATCACTGCGCTCCCTGATACCTTCAGTGAGCACCCTGACGGGTATAGAATGTCTTGAACGTCTTCAGTGCAGGAATGTGCCATGAGATTACTGACAAACGGCATTGTGGGCAAACCTGCATTGCTTCTCTCATCCTTTACAGCGGTATTGTCAAACTCAATGCCAAAGGTCTTGGACAGCTTGCTGAGATTGTTCATTAGGCCACGGTCGCCCCCTGACAATGAGAGCAGGAGCAGCCCACCGCCAGCTTTTACATAATTCGTTAGAACATCTATCTCTGCAGGCCGCAGTTTGGAGCTGTTTGGACATCCAAAAACCAACACTTCTGCATCTTTGACATTCTTGGCCAGTATCATAAACTCGGTATATGGTTCTACATCGAAGTCATTGTCTTTGAGAAGTTTGCCAAATGTAGAATATGTGGTGTCTAATCTCCCACGTTCGTTCTGGGTTTGATCAAAGAAAACCTTTATTCTCCTGCTCAACTGGAACCACCTGCGAAGTCAAGTTGAGGTTATGAGATGCGCGCTAATGAGGCTTGTGCGCGTGTCTTTGCACGAAATTCGAACGATTTATTTCAAACCCCTACGGTCAGTCACCAATATGAGTGACAATGAATCCTGCCTTTTCTGTAAGATAGTCCGTGGTGAGATACCCGCATCTGTCATTTTCGAAGACAAATTCACAATGGCCTTCATGGACATATTCCCCATTAGCAAAGGGCACTGCCTACTGATTCCAAAGCAGCACCATGTGAACATGCTGGACGTTGATATCAAAGTCGCTAAGCGTCTTGGTGTGCGTCTGGCAGAGTTGACCCGCAAGGTGCACTCAGCATTTGAACCAGATGGCGTAATCAATGTAATTGCCAATGGGGTTGGTGCGGGACAAGAGGTTCCCCATCTACATATACACGTCATACCCCGGAACGAAGGCGATAAATTTGGTTTCCTGTTTCCAGACGATTACCGTGAGGAGATGGCTCCGCGCGATGAGCTTGATAGCGTTGCCAAAACCATCCGGGCATCCTCTGACCTGCCTAGTTCGAAATAACGAACAGCCTAAGAGTTTACTTGATATCAAGCAGATTCAGACCGGTCGCTTCATCTCTGGCTCGCTTAACATCGTCGTCCATTTCAGTGATGATTAATTCTATCGTGACAGATACTTCGCATCCTGGCATGAGATGGCCTCCATAGCACTTACCATCTTGATCTGCAACAACCATGTGAGCATGCACAATAAGCCCTCCCTCATGGGTGGATGCGATGTTTCCCATGCATGAAACAACTTCAAGGTCTTTGTTCACAGTGAATGTCTTGTATTCCATGCTCTCTCTATCAAAAAACCCCAGGCTGGCCATTGATACTGCTCCTATCAAGGTCAGTTGACCTGCCCGAACGCCGTGTTCCAAAGAAACGGCTTCAATCATCTTTAGAATGTCCTCGCCGGGCTCCATGCGCGCGAAGATAACTCGCTTCGCTTCAGTAGTGAGTGAGCGCACCATGGGCCTGTAAAAGGTTGACTTCTCATATGAACTGCTCGGAATGTATTTCTGGTTCATTGGAAGTGCTTATCAGGACTGAATAGCCCACCTATGGAGTGAGCGACTTTGGTGAATGACGAGAGACCTGAAGATGAAAATCAGTCCACTTTGGATGATTATTTCGGTGGTCAAGAAGACCCCGGGGCAGAAGTAGCGCCAGATGCTATTGCCAAGAAAGCCACACAACCTGGAAAGACTTCTGTCAATGCAAGTGTTGATCGCTCAGACAACGTTAAGCCCTCTCCACCTAATGATGGAAAAGAAAAGAAGCCGACGGCTATGGACAAGGCCAAACAAACTCACGAAGTTGGCTACCGCGACATGCCAAAGGAGCTTCCACCTTCGTTCCTTCTTTCAATTGATTACGATAGGAACACGAACAAGGCTGTTGCTAGCCTTTATAATCCCAAAACAAAGAGGATCCATTTCTGGACTGATAATAGCGGGCACAAGCCGTATATGTACACAGACCTGTCGCAAAAGGAAGTCGAGAAGATCAATGGAATTCGACGTCATCCTGGTTTCATACGCACCGAAGCAGTTGAACTCACTGATTTGCTCCGTGACAAGCAGGTGTCTATGACCAAGGTAATCGCCAATGATCCCCTCAGCGTTGGTGGTCGCCCAGATTCAATGAGAGAGCGCCTGCGAATCGATGAAGTGAATCATGCCTGGGAGGCCAACATCCGATATCACCATACGTACACCTACGATATGCGATTTGTTTCCGGTCTCAGCTACAAAATTGAGAATGGGAATCTTGTGGCCAGTCCTCCGACGATTGATAAGAATACCATGAAAGAGTTCAAGAGAACCATTCCGGGTTCGGAGGATATTGAGGGAATAATCGAAACGTATGCTCCCATGTTCTTTGGTGAGGTTCCTGACATTAGGCGGATTGCCCTAGATATCGAGGTCCATGTTTCTGTCAAGAACAGAATACCAAACGCGCAGAAAGCTTCCAATAGGGTCACAGCAATTGGTCTCTCCGACAATGAAGGTTACAGCAAGTGTTTCGTTCTCAGGCGAAAAGGACATCCCAAAGGCAAGAAGAGGGATGATTTTCCAAAGGATCTTGACATTGTGTATTTCGATGATGAGGCCGAGATGCTTGTGAAGGCATTCGAAGTCATCAATGATTATCCAATCGTTCTGACTTTTGTGGGAGATGCTTTCGACCTGAACTACCTCTATCATAGGGCTCAGCGATTGAGAGTCGACATGGATACGTACTGTCCTATCAGAATGAATCGCGCAAATGACACCGCATTCCTTCGTAGCGGAATACATGTGGATCTCTATAGGTTCCTCAAGAACCCCTCCATCCGAATCTATGCTATGTCAGGTGCTTATGATCGGTCGAACCTAGACACGATTGCACAAGGCCTTCTGGGCAAAGGAAAACTTGAACTCACCACTGACATCTCATCTCTTCCCTACTACGAGCTGGCACAGTACTGTTGGCGTGATGCTAACATAACATTGGATCTGACGCGATTCGATGATAACCTACTCCTCCGATTGATTGTCTTGTTGATGCGCATATCCCGATTGTCGATGGAAGATTTGACTCGTCTGGGTATCTCCTCTTGGATTCAATCCCTATTCAGACAAGAACACCGTTCTCGGGAGGCTCTGATCCCTCGGCAGTCTGATATAGAGGCTGCCAAGTCTGCGGAAGCGCATACTGAGGCTATGATAAAGGACAAGGCATTCAAGGGTGCAATTGTAATCGACCCGGTCGCAGGAGTTCACTTCAACGCCACCGTGCTTGATTTTGCAAGTCTGTATCCGACAATTATGAAGAGGCATAATATCAGCTATGAAACAGTTGATTGCCCGCACGAAGAATGCAGGGTTGCGACAGACAACAAAGTTCCTGAAACAGGTCATTGGACCTGCAAGAAGCGTACAGG
>JAGLUV010000077.1 GCA_023134215.1 Candidatus Thorarchaeota archaeon
TAACAGCATTCTGTATTGGAGTCAGAGAATCACCACGCGCTCTTGGCCCAAGCAGGACTCCACTTGAAGGCCTCATGTATGAGGAGCGATGGGGTAAGCCATTCAAACGCATGGCATTCAAGAAGGAGTGAGCAACATGGATGTTACTTTTGACAAGGAATCAATGGAGAAAATGAAGGAGCTCGCTGTCGAGGCCAACCTCTCTTCCGAGGGGCTGATTGAGTGCGTGATGCTGCAATTCATCCACAACGTCGGATCCAGAGTCTACACTGGAAGATGGTCCAAGGGTGAGAAGGATGGAGTCAAGGGATTCCGATACGTAGTCCAATGGCCCTTTAGACCAGGATTCTATGAGGCAACTGGCGACATGGTTAAGAAATGGAGGCTTGAATAATGGCAAAGTTTAGACCACATCCAACAGGCGAATGGCCTTTCTATCCTCGACTCAAGGATGGCGACATTGAACATGAATACTGGAATACCAAGAAGATGGTCCACCAGTCATTCATCAACGACCGTAAGGGTCGTGTGGTTGTCTTGATGGAGGGAGAGAAGTACGACGCTTTCCTAGAGAAGGTGAAGAAGAGGAAGGGAAATTTCTGGTCCGTTTCCGTCGATGCCGCAATGCATGAGGCAATTGATGAATGGATCGCGAAGGAGGACTGATTGAAGATGTCAGAACAACTACAGGAGTTTTTCAAGTTCCTTATTGCAAAAACGAAAGAAAAGGAAGATCTCAAGAAGCTACTTGTTGAATGGGTTGGACCTTACGATGGTAAGATTCTCCAAGTCCATACGCCTGATGGCGGCGACCAGTACATAGTCGTGACAAAGGAAGGCATGACGCTTCATGAAGGGGTCTATCCCAGTCCGGATGTCATCTACAAAGCGACCGGAGAAATCCTATTGGGTATCTTCACAGGCGAGGTCAAGTTCAAGGACACCATGAAGGATGGAAGCCTTGAAGTAATTGGCAACGCACATGAGAGCGACCCACTTGCTAACCTCATCCTAGCCGCAATGATGGGTGCTTTCTAGGAGGTCCATGGTGTGGACATCAAAAAGATTGTAGTTATTGGCGCGGGTCTGATGGGCTCAGGCATTGCTTACATCTCTGCTTGGAATGGTCTAGATATCAAGATGGTCGACATCAAGGAAGAGTTCATCGATAAGGGAATGGAACGAATCCGCACGGATGTGATGACCGGAATCGACAAGGGCAAGATGACCATGTCAGAGGCAGAGGGTCTCATGGGCAGGCTTAGCGCGACCACCAATCTCGAAGAGGCTGTCAAAGATGCGGATCTAGTCATCGAAGCTATCTTTGAGAACATGAAGGTCAAGAAAGAGGTCTTCGGTAAGGTTGATGCGGCAGCACCTGCTCATACAGTGATTGCATCAAACACATCCTCATTGAGCATTGATGAGCTGGCAACTGCCACAAAGCGACCGGATAAGGTGATTGGAATGCACTACTTCTCTCCAGTTGCTGCCATGAAGCTGGTGGAAATCATCATTGGCGAAAAAACCAGTGAAGAAACCATTGCAGCAGCGATTGCAGTGGCTGAGAAGCAGGGCAAACAAATCGTCAAGGCGAAGAATAGTCCGGGCTTCATTGTCAATCGTATCCTAATGCCTGTTCTTAGGGAGTCCATTCTCCTTTACGAACAAGGTGTTGCTACCAAGCAAGAGATTGATGTAGCTATGACAGCGAAGGCTAAATTCCCAGCTGGTCCGTTTATGCTCGGTGATTTTGTAGGTCTCGACATCGCATTCAACGCCATGAGCACCCTTTACCGAGAGCTCGGAGACTGCTTCAAGCCTCCGGAAACTCTGGAAAAGCTGGTCGAATCAGGGCACATTGGCACCAAGTCCAAGAAGGGCTTCTACGAGTACGGAGGGGCTCAGGAAGAGCCAGACCCTCCCAAGGGTGTGGACACAGATTGGCTTGTTACAAGGATCACAATGCCCGTGATTCGAGAGGCCATGATTCTGGTGGACGAGGGTATAGCTGAAAAAGATGACATCGACATCGCGATGAAGCTGGGCGCAAGCTTCCCGGCCGGGCCCTTTGAGCTTGCTGAGAAAATCGGTATGGATAAGGTGCGTGAGGAACTCGGTAAGCTGCAAAAGGAACTCGGAGACT
>JAGLUV010000078.1 GCA_023134215.1 Candidatus Thorarchaeota archaeon
TCTGAGCCAATTCGGAAATCGAGACCGTGCCGGTCTTTGCTCGCAGAGGTGATGAAAGCCTTGACATCTTTCCCGTATGCTTCGACTGTTCGTTGAGTGACAATGGTGTTGATTTTCTCTTCTTCATATTCAGTGAGTGGGCGATTGTCGGCCCGTATCTGGAGAATAGCGTTATAGTAGCCTCCGCTCATCATTCCGCAGGTGTCACAAGTCCCATGACTGAATCTGACCTCTACTGGATAGCTCTCTTCATGGGAAGGAAGAGTCTTGTGGGAGCGGCCTGATGCTTTCACTCTGATGTGCAATACCCTATCGAGCCGATTCTCCTCTTCAAGCGAAATCGCAACGTCCGAAACATGACGTTTCACGCCCCGGTGTAGCAGCAGCTCCACCTGTCGATCAATCAGCTCATCCTTGGCTGGAAGAGGCCCAGTAATCACCGTCCAGCCACCTGGCACCTTCACTGCCCCACAACGTTTGCAGGTGCGAATCTGAAGCGGAGTGTCCACTTGGATTAGAGGGTGCTCCTTTGCATAGCATGAGGCGCACAATCCCTCTAGAACTGCATCTTCGCCACAGATGTAACACGGTGCTGGCAAATTTATCGACTGAGAAGTATCGTGAAACCTTTAAAATGTGAATGAAATGTGCCTTACGAACGCCAGACGTATCTCAATGATGAGAACAACGCTAAGTCAAGGAGTACAGCTAGCAAGAAACAAGGGGGTTTATGCGATTCCTCGAAAGAAACTACATAGACGGGTCCATCAGGAACCACCAGTTTCAGTCTTCAAGCCTGCAGGCATACCTGCAAGAGACCTTGACGAGATTCTGATAACTGTGGACGAGTTCGAGGCAATCCGACTAGCGGATTTTGAAGGAATGAGTCAGAGAGAAGCTAGCGTCACAATGCAGATTAGTCAACCCACGTTTAACCGAGTGTTATCATCTGCTAGAAGCAAAATTGCAAAGGGACTAGTTCAGGGGGATGTTCTGCGGATTGAAGGGGGGCGCTACCTTCTTGAAGATGGCACAGGAGTCTTGTTATGTGTTGCATGCGGTTACACACTTGATATGAAATCGGACGATAGAAGCTCCTGCCCCAAATGTAATTCAACCAACCTACGATGGAACCGATGGGAAACCAAAAAGCGGAATCCTGCATAGGCAGATGAAAAGCAGCCGAAATCCATCTTCATATGTCGAAAGCGCTTACATACGCATCCACTGGGCATGTGGATGGCCTTCTATGTATATCACGGCGCTCTCGTGAACAAAGCCAGCATCTATTGCTGCTTTCACGGTAGTCTGTCCAATCATGTTCGCAATCGTGGCATCCTTGAGTTGCACAAAGCACTTCTTCATGTCCACAAGTTCCCCCCCATAAAACTCCTCGCTGACCTTGAACTTGAGATCTCCCTCGATTAGAGTCCGGCCCAACAAGTCCTCATCACAGATTGATACGAGTAGATGATCATGGGTTGCTCGAACTCGCATGTAGACGGACGGCATTGAAAGACCACCTTTGCTAGACCGGTCTGATAGCTGTACGAGCTCCACACGCACTACAATGCAAGTAGTAAGCGTTTTTCTCCTTGCCCATAGTTGTGTCAGGTCTTCCACACACCGGGCAAATGACGTAGGCCTCGACATAGCGCTTCAGAACGTTTCCAACACCTTCAGCGGTGAATTTGCCTTGGAAGACTGTTGTGCTCCCCTCGAAGTTTCCCGCTGTGGCGAGTTGGCCCGAAATGAATTTCATGACTTCTTTTCCAGGCCGATTCAGAACCATGATAATCTCTTGAAAGTTCTGCCAGATACTTCGGTTGCCTTGAACTATGAGCTGTACTTTGGGAACTTGGAATCGCTCACCTGATTTCTTGAAAGCATCTTCCGGGATTTGGCTTCTTGCTCTATCGAGAAGGCTATCATAGTCGTCCATGAGTTGATTCACACCGTTTCTGCTATTGAAGGTTCTGCTCGCGTCAATGGACTATGTATCAATGGGCAAATAGTATCCAATCTTCACTTCGCGAATCTTCTGTTTATCCATGAGGTCAATGACCTTCAGTGTGATAGCAGATTTGCTACTACCTTGTTTCTCGAAACATGACACGATATCCTGAAGGTAAACGCCATCCGGCGACACGTTCTCACGGATGAATTGAAGAATCTTTGTGGCTAGCGTTCTAGGGGATTTGGGTTTCTTAGCCGGGGTCGAACTCTTACTCTTAACCGGTTTGAGGGTTTCTTGGACATCGCCCATAGACTCACTCTCACTGGGAGTTGAGATGCCACTGCGTGTGAGAATGGCTCTATAACGCTCCAGCTGATGAAGTGTCATGTAGTTTGCGTCATCCAGAGTCCGCACAATCTCGGGCACTATGTAGACTTCACCCTCATACTCCCGCACTTTCCCTACGATCATTGCAAGTGTGTTAGTCTCAACTTGTTCAAGTGATTGTGTTTCGCCCCAAGCTTTTGCTCTGATCGTTTCAGTTCCATCATCGATTGTTATGCTGGCGAAGCTTCCTTGGCCCACATACTGACGAACTATGAAACCCACCAAAACGACTCGCCGAAGCTCGACACCTTGAGGAGACACAACGTGATGGCCGTCTTCCTCATTGTACGTCCCACGAATAATGTCAGCAACTGATGCTCTGACAGCAGTCATTCGTTCTCGCATTCTGTAGTCCGTCCTTAGACTCTCGTTATTGTTCAGCTGTATAAACCATTCTCTGGAACAAATGAACACTTCTCAAGTGGCTAGATAAACTGCAATGCTTCATGAAACCTAATCGCTTTGAGGTCAAAAGAAGTCGCTCAACGCACTCTGTTTAGTCGACCCGTGCAGTTCTTCTAGCGCTTTGGAGAGCCTATTGAGAGTGCTCTGAATGCGATCCTCGCCAAAGTCATGTTCCTTGCACAGAATTCGCTTTATCTCATCCGGCTCTGGATTAGACCATTCCAGTTTCTCCATCTTTGACGTGGGCGGATTTAGAAAGAGTTCTCTTATTTCCACGTAGGGGAATTTCAGCTCCATTCCTTTCTCGGATTCAATCTTCTCAAGCGAATCATACTGTTTTACTAGCTTTAGAGCTGTTTTCGGACCGACACGAGGAACCTTCTCGTTGTAATCAGTGCCGATTAGGATGGCAATATCCACTAACTGCTCTCTGGTGATGTTCAATAGTTTGAGGTTGAGATCTAGGTCTATGACCTCAGGATGCACTGTCTTGTAGGTCTTGGATCTGGCGACTTTGCGACGGCCAGAGATGGATAGATTGCGAATCATTCTGGGACAGTTGTATAAGAGAGAGTCATTGTCTTGACTTGCGCTCGCCCATACAAAGCCTTCACGAGCCATCTGGGCCGCGAGGGCTTCCCCTTCAGACGGAGCTTGAATAACTGGTATCCCCAAGGCAGTTAGTAGCTTTTTACTCTCCTCAATCATGTCAGAAGTTAGTCGTGAACTAGCCTGTCCTGCCTTCCGGGCATCTTCAATCCGCCCCTCTGCCTTTGCTTTCTCCCAAGTCTTGTAGGCAGTTTCTCTAATTTCTCGCCTTCGCTTGACCTCAGCAGCTTTGAGTTTCGGTGCCTCGCCATCAAAGACGTAGACTGGGCGTATGCCGCCCTCGAGAAGATTCACATTCCGGTAGAACAGCCCACTCAAGTGGCTCGTTACTTGGCCGCGTCGGTCCATCAACGGAGTGCCATCTGGCTGCCTAATGCTTGAGAGAAACTGATAGAGTGTGTTGAATGCATCAACGGCAATCTCTCGACCTGACAAGTCATTCAGTGTGATTGGTTCTGCTCTGATTATATCACCGAGCTTCGTCCCCATCAGGTTTTCGCCTTCGTCGGGTCTACATCCTGTATCCAGTCATAAGTGGTTCGATTCTCTCGAGGTGACTGGCATGCCGCTTCGCTAGGTTTATAACAAATCTTCAAATGAAAGCCAGAAACTGGTTGAAGAAGAAACCTTCTGGTGATATTTTGTCAAGTATGCAAGCGATCAGATGTGCTTCGTGTCATGGGTCGATTTCGCCACATGAGAGCAGTGTGAAATTCAAATGTCCATCATGCGGTGCATTCATGATTTGGCGATGTGAATCTTGTAGACGTTTCTCAAACAAATACAAGTGTCCCAGCTGTGGATTTGAAGGGCCATAGATAGGCAACGGTGTAGTGAAATGGCAAGAGTGATTATCACACTAAAGATAATGCCAGATGGCATTGACATGAATATGGATGACTTGCTAGAACGTGTAAAAGGCGCCATTCCGGAAGGCACCGACGTCAGAGCCAATGAGGTTATTCCAGTAGCGTTTGGTCTCAAGGCTCTCAGAATGAACGTGGCCAGAGAAGAGGCAATGGGGGGAACCGACGATATCGAGGCAGCCATAAGCGCCCTGGATGGCGTTGCGCAGGTAGAGGTCGAGATGGTTTCCCGAATGTGATTATGAGAGCAATTCTTAGTGGCGCGATTGCATATAGTTATGATATCAGGTAAGTCATAGTTTATATTGGAAGCCAGCGCGCGGCGGTCATATAACAAGAGTTGTTACATACCAGACTATATCGGTGGTAGAGAAATACTCTTTAGCGGAAAACCAGGACAGAGTAACAAGACGGCATTCATTGAATAGGGATTTACCGTCCTTGTTTCTGGACTCCAAACTCATACTATGGAGGATGCGTTTAGCTAGTGGTCGAGATTGTTCTGAAAGTTGCAGAGGCTGAGCACAGAGATATCGGGCGATTCATAGTGAGAATTGACGCGGTATCGATGGAGAAATTGGGTGTCAGGACAGGAGACATAATCCAAATCAAGGGTAAGAGAGGAACTGCCGCCATCGCTTGGCCAGCCTATCAAGGCGATAAGGGCCGTGAGATCATAAGAATGGATGGCCGGATTAGAAGAAATGCAGGCGTTAGCTTAAGCGAGAAGGTGACTGTTTCCAGAGCTAATGAGGAACCCGCACGCAATGTCACACTTGCGCCAACCTCTGTTCCAATCAGGCCCGAGCCCAGATTCGAAGAATTTGTAAAAAGGAAGCTGCTTAACTGCCCTGTAACTCCTCAAGATACTGTATTCATCCCAATTCTAGGACGGGCGATTCCCTTCAAAGTCACATCGATAAAGCCTGCTGGTACCGTTGTTGTGCAACATTCAACTATACTTACGATTACCGAGAAACCAACTGGTGATGTCATTGGCACGGCGCAGGTCACGTATGAAGAGATAGGTGGTCTTTCAGACGAAATCCAGCGCATTAGAGAGATGGTTGAGCTTCCCATGAAGCATCCAGAGCTCTTCAAGAGGCTGGGAATCGACCCTCCGCGCGGACTGATACTTCACGGCCCACCGGGCACGGGAAAGACTCTCCTGGCTAAGGCTGTGGCTAGCGAGTCAGAAGCGAATTTCATTCACATCAACGGCCCTGAAATCATGTCGAAGTTCTATGGCGAGTCAGAACAGAAGCTTCGTAAGATTTTCGAGGATGCAGAAGAAAATGCCCCTAGTATTATCTTCATAGATGAGATTGATGCGATTGCGCCCAAGAGAGAGGATGTGCAGGGAGAAGTTGAAAGAAGGGTTGTCGCACAACTTCTCGCAACAATGGATGGCCTAAAATCTAGAGGACAGGTTGTAGTCATTGCGGCCACAAACAGAGTGAATGCAGTTGATCCGGCACTGAGAAGACCGGGCAGGTTTGACCGCGAGATTGAGATTGGCGTTCCGGATAAAACGGGAAGACTCGAGGTACTCCACATCCATTCAAGGGGTATGCCTTTGACAGAAGAAGGAAACCTACGCGTTGACCTAGAATCATTAGCTAGTAGAACACATGGATTCGTAGGAGCCGATCTTCATGCCCTCTGCAGAGAATCGGCAATGAAGGCATTGAGAAGATACTTGCCAAAAATCAACCTTGATGAAGAGGAGATACCTCAAGATGTGCTCGACCAGTTGGAGGTCACCAACGATGACTTCCTCGGGGCATTACGGGAGATTCAACCGACCGCGGTGCGAGAGGTATTCATTGAGATTCCAAACGTGCGCTGGAGCGATATTGGAGGGCTTCAAGAAGTAAAAGACACGTTAATCGAGGTTGTAGAATGGCCGCTCAAAAGACCTGAAACATTTACGCGCATAGGAATCTCGCCCCCGAAGGGCGTACTCATCTATGGTCCACCTGGTACTGGAAAGACTCTCCTTGCTAGAGCCGTAGCAACGGAAAGTGAGGCGAACTTCATTAGTGTCAAAGGCCCAGAACTGCTCTCCAAGTGGGTGGGCGAGAGCGAGAAAGCGGTTCGCGAGATATTCCGAAAAGCAAGAACTGCAGCACCAGCAATAATATTCTTTGACGAGATTGATGCAATTGCCCCGACGAGGGGTAGGAGCTCCGGAGACAGTCATGTCACTGAGAGAGTCATTAGTCAACTCTTGACAGAGATGGACGGTCTTGAATCTATGAAAGATGTGATTGTTCTAGCGGCAACAAATCGTCCAGAGCTCATAGATAGAGCTCTTCTCAGGACTGGCAGGTTTGATCGGTTCGTCTATGTGCCAGCACCCGATAAAAGTAGCCGAGAGAAGATATTCGAAATATACACCAGAAACATGCCACTTGACGAGGATGTAGTAATCGAGAAACTGGTGGAGATGACCGAGCACTTCGTTGGTGGCGATGTCGAGGCACTATGTCGGGAGGCGGGCATGCGTGCCCTTAGAGAGAACATGGATGCCAAAATCGTTTCAATGAAGCACTTCAAGGATGCATTGAAAACGCTGCATGCATCCGTCACGCCGCATATCCTTGAGAACTACGAGAAAATGGATAAGGAACTTCGAAGGGTTGCTGTGACGGATATGACTCAACGTCCCGGAACAATATGAATAACGGAAAGTGATGGTGGATTGGCGACTTGGACAGCAATACCGCTTAGGAATTTGGTGGTAAACATACTGAAGAAACGTCATGGAGTCATCCTAGAGGATGAGCTCAGAAGGGCGTTGAAGAAGGAGATTGGCAAAGAACCCAGTGAGGCAGAGCTTAACTCGGCTCTAATGCAGCTTGAAATCAACGGCCTCGTACATGTCAGTCAAATCACTAGGACCAAGCGTCGTGTAGAAGTCGTTGGAGAGGGCAGAGAGTTCCTTGCAGTGGACGAGGACTAGTGCACCTCAGCGCTAAGGTGGGAAACCTATGCTTGGTAAGAGGGTCCTAGCAGCGGGAAAGTTTGACATTCTACACCTTGGACATCTTGCATACCTAAACCAAGCTAGACAACTAGTAGGTGAGGATGGCGAGCTAGTGGTCGTTATAGCTCTCGATAAGACCATAGAAAAACAGAGAGGCGCTCCGCCAGTGTTCCCGCAAGAGCAAAGGCGTCGACTTGTTGAATCCCTGAAGGCCGTTAATAGAGCGGTTCTCGGACATGATACTGAAGACCATTCCATCATTGTGCACGACATCAAGCCAGATATCGTGGCGCTTGGATATGATCAAAAAGCCGATACACGCGCCATTGAGGAGCGGCTGTCCGAAGCTGGACTGAGCACGAAAATTGTCAGGCTCGAAAAGATGAAAGCGGATGGTCTTTGCTCATCTACGCTAATCAGAAAGCGAATAATCGACTACTATAGAGAGAATGGTCGAGCCCGCTAACTACTCAGATTATTAGCTCGCCACGTGCCTCAGCATCATGCCGCCTGGCAGCTAACCGTTCTCTGCGGTCAAATGTGGCCTTCCATAGGAAATAGGAGGTTCCAGCTAGCCCTATCATTAGTGCAAGTCCACCCAGAGCCCACCACCCGGTCTTGAAATGTTCTGAGAAATCTGGTAACGGTCCCGCAATGAAGTAAGGCCAGTTGATGAAGACTCCGATAGTATAGAGGAGAGCTACCAGAGCAATCTGCCTGAGATAACCCATAGCTTGTTCATCATTCTTGAGAAAAATCGCTATGGGACCTAACCAGAAGACGTACCATGGCATTTCCCAACGAAAATAGAACAGGATTGCTGGAAGCATATAGATATAGAGCGGCACAAGAAGATCCAGTTTCTCTCGCCAAGACGCTTCAATGAATTCCTGTTTCTGGGGGAAGTACTTCCCTACTGTAAGGAGCATGAAAGCTATATAGATTACAAGTGGAATCAATGCTGGAGGCCAGAGATATGTCACTCCCGCAAGCGGACCCTTTGTTGGCGACGTGAAGAGCAATCCGGGATACATCGGATTGACTATTTCTGTGCTATACGAAGAAGTGTTGAAGAAATGTGACATGAGCGAATCGAAACTGGCTCCAAAAAACGTGAAGGGAACTATCGTTAGCAGAGATGACAGGAAGAACCAGATCGACGCGCCGGGAGCGCTTAGGAACATCAATGGAAAAGCCACTGCGGAGTAAATCTTAGTCTGCACCGACAAGCCAAGCGTGAGCATCGCTTTGTTCATCTGACCCTCTTTCTGCAATACTAGTGCTATCAGAAGGAGACAGTCCACAATTGGTTCCAGTTTCCCTCCTCCTGCAGACATTACCAGACCGTAGATGAAGTACCCGGCGAAGAATAAACGAGCCCATTGTACTGTGTAGATCTTATCACGGAGCAGAATCGCTATGAGGACTAAGTTCAGGTTGAACACAAGCACAAGAACGAAGTTTATCCAAAGGGGCTGTAGCTCATTCACACCAGGAAAAAGCCAAGTTGCGATTGCAAAAAAGATTAGTCCGAATACAGGATACTCGTAAGTGATGTTGCCAAGATATCCTGGAAGCACATGGTCACCATCGTTGTAACCCCATTCGGGGGGAAGCGCTTCAGCCAGCTCTTGGTCTGTCATGCTGTATACGCCGAAGCCATATATCCAGAATGCTTCACCATACATCTCGTTTCTGTTGCGATCACGTTCGACGACCACCGCATCTGCAATAGGGATTGCAAGTATTGAGATGACCAGACTCAGCACGAGGTACTTTCTAAACTCGAATATGCTTAGAGAGATTGCGCCGAGCATCTTCATGTAACCGCCGTGTCGGAGGGGTTGTTTTGCAACCATCCCCCAGTGGCGGTAATTAACTTTTTCTAACTTCGGGGAAGTGACCTAAAGTATTCATTCATTGAGTTGCAGGGGATGAGTCAAGACCATGGTATTATATAACGCATAACCGAGGTTGATTCCACAGACGATTCATCCTGATTGAAATCACATGTTGGGCCATTAGGTTACGACGACTAGGAACGTGAAGACATGCATCAGACGAACATGAACAAGAATGCTTACGCGCTGGCCCTCTGGATTGTGCTACCATTCATAACATTGGTATTGGGCATCCTCTGGCAGCAATACGTACACTCCCTGATGGATGCCTACGCGTCATATGCCCTAGAATCATTGGTGCTAGTCCTGCTCATTCTGCTTGTGTCACGCGTATTCTTCAGAAACATAAAATCGGAATACACTGGGAGAGTTTTGTTTCGGATTGGGTTCATTTGGGCGATTCTCTTCTTCGCATTCAATCTAGTGTACGGACTCTACTTTCTTGCTCTTCCACTAGATGGCATATTGTCTGACTATGATACATTCGCAGGTCGTTTCGGCTTTATCGTACTGCTTGTGGTTTTCCTCTGTCCGCGGTTCTTCGGACGAATTCCCGAGGACGACCCAGACCTAGCTAGCATGCCCATTGGTAAGATGGCGACTATTGGTTTGCTTCCATCGGGAATCAAGATAGCATACTATAGGCGGAAAGGCGCAGAGATAGGTGAGGGTGTATCAATGGGCTTACTCTCGATTCTTGAGTGCAAGAAGGTAGTAATCGGAGATCATGCGAAGATAGGGATGGCATGCATGATCAGAGCAAACGAGTTCCATCTTGGTAGATACTCAAAGCTTGGAATGCTCGTGATTATTGATACTCACAAGGTAATAATCGGAGAAGAGGTCACGATACAGGAACAGGTCTACATCGGGGGCTTGAAGACTGACAAATCAGTCATTGAGATTGGAGACCTATCCATGATATTCTCGGGTAGTGTGCTGAACCCCACGCATCCAATTAAAATTGGCAAGAGAGTTGGTATTGGAGGATACAACTACCTCTTTACTCATGGCACATGGCAACCCATTCTGGATGGATTTCCAGTGGCCTTTGGGCCAATCACGATTGAAGATGGTGTCTGGTTTCCATGGCGAGTGTTCGTACTACCTAATGTGCACATAGGCAAAGAAGCTACCATTGGCGCAGGCGCTGTTGTGAACAAGGATATTCCTGCACGTGCCCTTGCTGCAGGAGTCCCCGCAAAGGTACTTCGACGAGATGAAGAGTACATCAAGAGGTTCACGGACGCAGAAAAGCACGAGATTCTGAAGAATATACTAGTTGATCTAGTTGGTTATCTTAGAATCGAAGACTGGATTATTGAAGACCCCAAGATTGAGGAGAGTCACGCAGCCGCTATGTTTAGAACTCCTAAAGGCCCCTCATCAAAGGTTGACAACCACATTCTATTCATGTTTCAGAATACAGATGATGTATGGAGTCTAGTAAAGAACAGGACTCTGGTGGTGTCTCTCTTTTCCCTTGATGAAACACAGAGAAAGCAGTTGGAGGAAGAAGGCAGCTGGTGGTTTGACTTGGAAACCAGTGAATGGGGTGGATTACACACAAACGTAAGCGTCATGATGAGCGGTTTTCTGAGTAGATATGGTCACTGGCTCAAATACATGTCCTAGATTGATGGTGGAGAGATCTTGAAAATCTCGAAAAGTGACTATTACAGGAATGAGATGGACATACCCTACGACCCCGGTATAGGATTTCAGATCGGGATGAGCCTCAATCTGATTCAGCACATCCCGTACCAAGTGCGGGATAAGTTCGTTTCACTCGTTTCCATCATGGGGAATCGATCTTCAGGTGCGCCGAGGCGATCATTCCCGATAGACGATCTTGCGGACAGGTTAGATCCCGCTACCGAGGAGAAGAGAGAATTCTGGGACAAAGACTTTGGTGTATTGATGACTCATGATGTGGATACGCGGCTTGGCTATAATTACGGGCTTGCCAAGTTTGTTGAGATTGAGAAGCAGATGGACTTCGTGTCCACATTCAATATTGTACCCAAGTCCTATGAATACGACGTTTCAAAACATCTGGTAGAATCGCTATTAGATGATGGCTTTGATGTGGGCATTCATGGCCTTCATCATGACGGGAAGTTCGCATATCTGACACCATCGGAGCAGAGGGAACGAATCAAAGAGGCTGCTTCCATTGGAAGGGGATTGGGTGTATCGATTCTTGGCTACCGGGCACCTTTACTGCATCGCACCAAACAAATGGTGCAAATCCTGACTGAGGAGGGATTCCACTGGGACTCCTCATTTCCCGATACCGATGCATCAACAACCGGTTACGCCTCTACTGGGAGTAGAACAATCTTTCCGTTCTATCCCCTGTACTTCAACGGAACTGAATGGCAAAGAAGCGGTATGCTGGAATTCCCAGTTTCAATGCCACAGGACTGGACTCTGCTCTACTACTACCGTCTTTCAGAGCAGTCTATGCTGAAGGTCTGGAAGAAGAAACTAGACTACATCAAGTCCAGAGGGGGTCTTGCAGTGTTCGTGATTCATCCGGATCAAGAGGACTTCGGTCATCCGAAGCGCCACAATGCATACAGAAAATTGCTGTCCATTATCATCGAGGCGGACCCAGAGATTCTCACATCGACTGAGCTTGCCAAGAGATGGAAAACCAAGTTCCCTTCTGTCTAACCCAAGTAGGTGGGGCAAGGCCAGCTATCACACTTTATGCAGTTAATGCATTTCTTAGGGTCAACTGACACTTTGCCTTCATCCAAGTTCAAAGCTTCGTGTTCGCACTGAGGTATGCACGATCCGCAGGCCTGACAGAATATTGCTCTCTGCACGGCGCGACCGATTTGGCCAGCTAGCCGCTCTATTGATTTTTCATCATTGCCTCTGACGACGAGAGAGCCAGAGCTGAACAGCGTGATTGAGTTCTCTCCAGACTTGGTCCTCAACGCGCCAATGCTCTCAGAAACTTTCGTGCTGCCGAAGATGGGCATGACTCTCGATACCCGGTTGAGATCTACTCCCGCAGAGAACTGCCCCTCCAAGCTGAAACCCGAATCTTTGCATGGTGACACGCCTTTCACAATGCTAAGGTTCAACTGATCCTTGGGTCCTGTTCGAGTGCTCTTTATGTCGAGTCCAAGATTTTCGGCCAGATTCTGTTGACCCTGAGGAAGGTTCTTCCAACGCCAGAAACCATGTTCCGCCCATCCATCTGCAAATCCGTATCGCTTCGCCCAAGTTCTAAGCTTCCCGGCCCATCGCTCATAGAGAGCGGGATGGGTTTCACGTATACTATCCAATTCGGCCAGAGGGGAAGAGGGACAGAGGTAACACCCCATTCTGTGATATCCTCTGCTGTAAAGGGGGTTGAATGGTGCCTTCTCCTTGAAGATGTACAGCCAGACTTCCAGAGCGTTCCACTTCTGAATCGGATTAGCGGACTTCTGGCCGGGTACCCAAGGGTTGGAAGATACTCGGGATTCCTGAGATCTTTGGAATGACTCTAGTTTCCTTTGACCCATGAAGGTGAGTACATATCCCCCCAGCTTCTCTGCTATCGATTTGGCTGCGGGACCCAGCTTTAGGACCTTACAGCACCAGCGAAAGTCTCGCGCGGGGGGACCAAAGACATCGACGGATTCCCAAAACTGTTCTCCCGAATCATGACCTATGATTGTA
>JAGLUV010000079.1 GCA_023134215.1 Candidatus Thorarchaeota archaeon
CGCATCATCCCACTTCCGCAAGGTTTTAAGAAGTCTAAATTGGATAGTCGCATTGTCATGGGCCGGTAGATCAGCCTGGTAGATCGTTCGGTTCGCAAGCCTGCTGGCGTGTTCAGCAGGTCGAATCTCCGGGAGGTCGCGAGTTCAAATCTCGCCCGGTCCACTCACTATTATCTTTGAAGCGGCCACTGCGTCACTATGCAAACAGATTTAACAATAGTTATCAATTCGGCTCGCATGGTCGAAGTTCTACGCAAGGAACTCTCCGAAGGGTTCGATGAAGCTGTTCAAAAAATCGAACAGACATGTAATGATGAGGGCTTCACTGTCATGCTGACAAAAAGCATTAACGAAATATTCGCGAAGAAGCTGGGTGTGAAGAACTACCCGCGTTACACGTTCATTCTGGCGTGTGCTGCACCAATCGCAAAAATGGCTTTAGATGTGTCTAAGGATGTTGGAACAATATTCCCGTGCAGTTTTGTTGTCTATGAGGACGAAGGAAAAATATTCGCTGCTCATACGTCGATTATGAGAATTGCAGCTGAAACCGGTCTCGCGCCTAAGGATAAGATGGCGTCAGTGATAGAGGAAACTGGGAAGAGAGTACACAAGGTCTGGAATAAAATTTAGGCATTCACAGCATTCGCAACCGATTTAGCGAAAGATTCAGTAAGTGCGCGTTGACACATTGTAGTATGGACGAACGGATAGCTGAACAGTGGGAAGCAAACGCCGAGGTGTTTACCAATCTCATAGATGGAACAGGGACACCGCATCATCATGAGATTCTGAATCCGTGCGTCGATCGCCTGCTTGGTGATGTCAGCGGAAAAGTGCTGCTGGATGCAGGCTGTGGTGAGGGCTACCTCTCGCGAAACTACGCACGCAAGGGAGCAATTGTAACGGGCGTGGATATATCGCGGAAACTAATCGATATTTGTAAGAGGACGACTGCGCAAGAGGAAATTAATTTCCATGTAGGGAATATCTGCAATCTGCACTTCATATCGGATTCTGAGTTTGATTTAGTACTATGCAACCTTGTTCTTCTCAATATCGCGTGCCTTCCGGAGTCGTTGAGTGAATTCAGTCGTGTACTTCGTCCAGGGGGCATACTGGTGTTCTCAGTGGTGCACCCAGCATTCAACGTCTACGGGCCAGGTTCATGGGAGGTGGGAGAGAAAGACCCAAAGACACGGAGGAGGACTGGGCAATACTTCAAGGTTGACAGGTATTTTGATGAGAAGGAGTATTTGCGATATTGGAGGACGCGCCAAGGAGAGAAGTTCCCCAAGCAGTTCAGTTTCTATCATAGGACGATTAGTACTTACGTTAATGCTCTCATTTCCACAGGATTCTCACTGGTCAGTCTTAGAGAACCTAGACCTGTATCTGATAACGCATTCTTCGACCGAGAGAGAAGGATACCATTCTTCATAGTATTTAAGGCAAAGAAAACGTAGATGCCGCGGCCACGCCCATACTCTTTTCCGTATGCATTCGAGCTAAGAGTATGGTGAATCTCTTGAGTGACGACTCTCAGAACTTCAATGTCCGACTCACTTGGACCGGGGGCAAGTCAGGCGACCTCATGGTGAAACACAAGCCAACAATCAAGATCGGCACCCCATCCGGATCTGATGGTGAAGAGGAATTCCACTCGCCCGAAGACTTGTTCGTGGCGTCTGCAACAACCTGCTACATGGGCGGCTTCGTGGAGTTCACCAAGAAGATGCACATTAGTTTCAAGTCCTTCGAGTGTGATTCTACTGGAAAACTGGAGTTAGTAGGCCGAAGCTACGAGATAACACAAATCGACATGAAAGCAAGGGTGATTGTTGAATCTGAGAGCCTTAAAGGCAAGATTGAGAGAGCGCTGGAACTTGCCGCTAAGTACTGCTTCGTAGGCAACAGCATGAAATGTCCCATCACGCATGAAACCGAGGTAGTCGTGAATTGACTACGGCGTGAAGAGGTACAGCTACAACCAAATCCTTTTCCTGAGGGGGCTCTCAAGGAATACTCAGGTGTATACTATGACTGATGATTTTCACGAGTATCATGTAACAATCGACTGGACACGTGACCGAACAGGTGACCTGACTGTCGAGGGAAAGCCAAAGGTGCAGGTAGCCTCACCTCCCGAGTTCGGAGGACCTGAAGGCATCATATCGCCTGAGGACCTGTTTGTTGCAGCCGCGGCATCGTGTCTAATGACTACATTCGTAACCTTTACTCACAAGATGAGATTCGACTACCAAGCGTTCGCATGTAAGGGCGTAGGTACACTCGAAAGAGTAGAGAAAGGCTTCCAGTTCACAAAAATACTGCTCAAGGCCACTGTCACTGTTGACTCCGAGGACCTCAAGCCAAAGGCGGAAAGAGCTCTCGAATTGGCTGGCAAATACTGCTTAGTAGCGAACAGCATGAAATGTTCTGTCGAGCACGAGAATCATGTAGTCGTGAAATAAGCTGCACAGCACACTACTCAGGCTCTGTCGTGGGCGGTTTCACGAATATTACTTCATCCATTTCTGGAAGTGATACGTCAACAAAGCCATCACCTGATGGTTTCCCAAAACCTATCGATTCTATGCCGTGCATCGCCTGCAAATCCCTAGCCCACTGCTTGAGCTTGTCTGACACATAGGCTTCGGGCACTCCTTGGCGGAGCGAGAGTCCACTCTCACGTTTGAACTTCCAGAATGCTGCATTAGTCTGCATCAACAAGCCCGTGTGCTCAGTCATTTCTGAAACCCACTCTTCCTGTGGGGAGGGGTATGTCTTTCGGTGTACGCCCTTTGAATCGTAGAGCTCTCGATAGACACGGTCGGTGATGAATGGAGTAATGGGCGCCAGAGTCTTCAGGATGATTTTCAATGTTTCATGCAGAGCAAACCATGCAGATTTCTGCTCCTTTTCAGTGAAGGTGCCTTCGCCATTGAAACATCGTCCCTTGAGCATCTCTAGGACATGGTCTGCAAAGAAATTCCAAGCGAACCTTCTAATTTCGATTGCGGGCTTATGGAAATCCAGAAGGTCACAATCAGGCAGTATCCTCTCAACTGTCTGGTTAGCCTCTGCAAGAACCCACTGATCCACTGGAGTCAGGCTTGCGAATTTCATTTTCTCTGGTGTCGGAAACATGGAAATGAAACGTGCAATGTTCCAGAGCTTTGTCATGAACTTTGACACGCCAGCAAGTCGATCCTCTGAGAAACGTATGTCGCTGCCAAGTCCAGCCTCAAGCACTCCAAAGAACCGTATTGCATCGGCGCCATACTTTTCCACAAACGGCATCGGTGGCGGCGAGTTGCCCCTTGACTTGCTCATTGCTTCGCCGTTCTCGTCAACCACGAATCCTGAAACCCAGATCTCCTTGAAAGCTGGTTTCCCCGTTAGCTGATAGATCCTCAGAAGAGAGTAGTAAAGCCAAGTCCTTACAATATCCTTGCCCTGCGGTCGCAGAATATTGCCGAAAGCCTTCTTGAAGAGATTGTCATCACGCAGATAGTGAACTGCTTGCAGGCCGCTTATTGAGGAGTCCATCCATGTGTCGAAAGTTCGTTCTTCTCCTCTGAACCCCTTTTCCGCACCGCACTTGGTGCATTTCTTGAACGGCGGGTCCTCCTTCCACGGTTGGTAGTATCTAATCTCGCCAGATTCGGGCACGATTGGCTCCCCGCATGCATTGCAGTACCATATTGGTATCTCCGTGCCGTAGTATCTGCGTCTGCTCACTGGCCAGTCCACGGAAACCCGGTTCAACCAATCAATGAGTATCTGTCTGTGAAAGTTGGGAAAGAATGGCGTTTCATTCGCAATCTTCATCAAATCATCAATGAACTCAACTTGCTTGACATAATACTCGTCCATTGCTATGAATTCGATGGGAGTTCTACTGCGCCAGCACAGGGGTACTCTCTGTACTGATTCCTCCTGCTTGAACAGGATTTTTCCTCTTACGAGAGACTCAATCACTCTCATCCGTGCCTCGGCAACTGTTAGACCAGCGTATTCTCCCGCGGCCTCAGTCATCGTGCCATCAGGGGAGATGGCTGCAATAGGCTTCAGTGCATAGTCACGAAACGCTATGATATCAGCTTGATCACCGTAACTGCACACCATCAAGGCACCAGTTCCAACGTCCATTTGAGCTGTGGGACTCTCAATAATTTGCACCTCGTGACCAAAGACCGGCACCTTGGCTTTCTTGCCAGCATAGCTGCGATAGCGCTTATCTTCAGGATGAATGAATATGGCGCCACACGCACAGAGCAGTTCCGGTCTTGTCGTGGCTATCTTTATGGAATCGAGTCCTTCCACCTGGAAGTAGAGGTAGTGCAGAGTTGTAGGGCGCTCTGAATACTCAACTTCTGCGTCAGCAATTGTTGTGCCGCATTCAAAACACCAGTTGTTGGGTCGTATGCCACTGTACACTAGGCCCTTATTCCAGATATCGATGAATGTCGCTTGAGTTACTGCTCTGTATTTCGGACTATCTGTACGATAGCTGCCTTCATCATCGTAAGTATTGAATCCAAGACCGAGTCGTTTGAAGCCTTGAATAGCGATTTTCTCATCCTCATCCAATAGCTCCCTGCACTTCTGGATGAACATCTCCCGTGGAGTGGTATGCATATTCAATCCAAGATCTTTCTCAACTCTCACTTCCACCGGGAGACCGTTGCGGTCTATGCCTAGCGGGAAGTTAACTTCCAGTCCCTGCATCCGCCGATATCTGGCAATCTCGTCTATCTGCGTATAATGAACAACCTGCCCCACATGCATTGGACCTGAGAGATAAGGGGGTGGAGTGTCTATCGTGAAAATCTCCTTTCCCGAGCCAGGATCAAAGGCGTAGAGATCTTCATCGAACCACGTCTTCAGAATTTCCTCCTCGGCTTCAGGTTTCCAGCGTTTCGACGTTATCTTGGGTTTGAACTTTGTTGGCAAAACATCAGTCTCCTTGATGTCAGCAAGGGTCGGCTTGTACCGCTTCAGCCACGCACAAGTAATGTCTCCTAAAAGGGTTATGGACAAGATGCTTTGGCCAATGCTTTCAATTCATGACACCTAAGAGAAAAAGAAAGGGAAGAGGGACCGGAGATGTGCCGAACACCCTCATCTTGTGTGCTTTCAGCCCCACATCTTCTTACCAATGAGAAGACCGATGATGAGAACAATGGGTACTGAAGCAGCCACATAGATCAATGGAATTCCCATGTAGAGGTCAAACACAGTTCCTGGGCCAACACCAGAAGTACGAACAAATGATGTACCCACGGTGTAGGTTTGCGTGGAGTTTTCATTATACAGATTCATTGCCTGTGAGAACGCCCAGTTCAGCCCAATGCCGTCCGAATCATACGAAGCTGCGAATGTGTATGTGTATGTTCCATTGGCTTGCTGAAAGTCGCCTCCTACCTCGATTGTGCCGTTCACATTGACGACAATCGTGAAGGAAAACGCACCTTCATTAGCAGATTCCACGATTGAGCTGACAGTTGAATCGCTATTGACATCTGTCACTGCATCATTCCAGTCCGTATCATGTGTCATCCATATAGGATTCACCAATAGATGCCTGCCCGGATTGCTAAAGGATGTCGTAGGATAGATAGTGATGAATGTAGATTCAGCTAGACTATCATTGTCCGGATCGGATGTAAATAGATCGAAGTACACTTTGTTGTCTTGGAAGGGAGTTGTGTAGTTCTCATTTACTGGATTGGGTCCAAAGGCAAAGCCGTGATAGTTGTATTCTATCGAGTCCCCGGCTGTCACATTTAATATCTCTATCTTGAACTGTCCACTTGACATGTCCGTGAAGACCGGACTGGTATCTTCCTGAAAACTCGATTCAGTCCACGTACCTGTGAAGTAGTATGTGTTGCCGATGACGGCAGCGTGCGTTACTCGTGGTGACATGGCCAGTAGGAGGATACCAATGGTCAACGCGAGCAATAACATCTTCTCTGATTTCATATGGTTCACCATATTACTTGACTTAATCCTCCGTCGTTATATCCGCATATAAACGGTGTCGTGCAGTTGGCCGTTGTACATACACGAGCACTCTCCAAGGTCTCAAAGTCAGCGATGTAAAGAGTTAATTAGTAGTCATTAACTATAGTTCAGTCATGAAGTACGCAAAGCTTGGCCGAACGGGCCTTAAGGTTTCACGTTTGATTCTGGGGACAATGCAGATGGGGTGGCTGGTGGACGAAGAAACAAGTCACAAGCTGCTGGATATTGCCCTTGAGGCCGGGCTAAACACAATTGACACTGCTGACATTTACTCAAAATGGGCTGAAGAGTCGCATTCAGGGAAATCTGAGGAAATCATAGGTCGGTGGCTCATCAATCAAGACCGCGATGAGATTGTGCTGGCAACAAAAGTAAGGGGTGAGATGAGTTCCAATCCCAACGATGTTGGGCTCTCTCGCAAGCATATATTGGAGTCAATCACTAGAAGTCTTGACCGGCTCAATACCGACTATGTTGATTTGTATCAGAGTCATTCGTTCGACCCGGACGCCCCGCAAGAGGAAACCCTCCGTGCATATACTAGCCTTGTTGACGCTGGTGTCGTTCACTATGTGGGAGCATCGAACTTCACAGCTGCAGAACTGGTTGAATCACTTTGGACGAGTGACAAACACGGGCTTGTCAGATATGAATCACTTCAGCCGCCTTACAGTCTAGCACGTAGAAGGGACTATGAGAAACATCTACAGCCAGTAATCGAGATGCATAGCTTGGGTGTCATTAGCTACAGTCCTCTTGGCGGCGGTTTCCTGACTGGAAGATACGCGGAAGACGCTGCACCTGATTCAAAGAGAGCTGCAACCACCAAGACGAGATACTACAAAGAACGAAACTTCAGAATAGTTGACGTATTGACAGAGATCGCGGCAAACAAAGAGGCTACAGTTGCACAGATTGCCTTAGCATGGATCTTAACACGGGACACAATTACAGCACCCATCATAGGTGTCAACTCAGTAGAACAACTTGAGGAGAATCTTGCATCCTTGGAGTTGAAACTGTCAGAAGATGACATTGCTCGGCTGAATGAATCGTCCGATTGGACCGAGGTTGACCAATTGGCGCGTTAGAGGTCATGTGATCTGCCTCGCTGGCGGTCGAAATTTCGACGAACCTATCGATTCTAGAAAGTTTCATTAGTCGCCATCGAAATGACAATGCGAATCCACCATGCGGGCAGTTCTGAAGCTCGGAGGTTCACTCCTCTACGATGACAACGGTCAGGTCATGACTAGCAGGATGCGAGAGTACGCAAAGGTAGTGCAAGCTCTCATTGGGAAGGGACACGAATTTGTCATTGTTGTAGGCGGAGGTAAGCCCGCTAGAATATCCATTTCCGCGGCGCGGGAGCTTGGGGCGAGCGAAGCTCAGTGTGACTGGATTGGCATCAAGATGGCAAGGCACAACGCGGAGCTGCTCTGTGCAGCCTTAGATGATGCAGCCTTTCCCAAAATAGTGGAAACGCTTGATGAGCTAGAGGTGGCATTTCAGCATGGCAAAGTTGTCTTGATGGGTGGATTAACCCCAGGGCAGTCCACCAACGCAGTTGCCGCTCTCGCGGCTGAATCTATTGGTGCAGACATATTGCTAAATGCAACAAACGTAGACGGCGTGTACGACCGGGACCCGAAAGAGCCTGGAGCTAAGATGCTCACGAAGGTTGATATCAAGGAACTCAGATTGATTCTTGCCGGCAGCGGAACGCGAGCTGGAGAATACAAACTGTTTGATCCTGTTGCCATTAGAGTGGTAGCGCGGTCCAAGATCAAGGCAATAATCTTCAACGGCAATGATCCAGAGAATCTCCGTCGTCTCGTTGGCAAAGGTGAAGAAATAGGAAGCTTAGTGGTGCATGAGTCCGATGAATGAAACTACTGGAGGGTCACAAGAAGTGCAGAAATTGCTTGAGAGGATTTTCTCGTCCCGAGCTCAGACAAGGGTAGTTCAGCATTTTTTGGACCGCCCAAAGGAGTTCTTCAACCTGAGTAGAATCGCCAAGGAAACGGGACTTGCTCACTCCACGATTCATCGAGTCATGCAGCCGCTCGTTGATCTAGGGCTTATCAAGGAGATTAAGGTGGGCCAGCAGATACGCCTATTTATCTTGGAAACTGAAGATCATAAGACCAAGATACTTGCGGACTTCTATAGTCAGATTAAACCATTTCTTGAAAGATAGTTAAGTCGCTTTGGTCACACAGATATCCCCTTATAAAGCGCCTCTTTATAAAGGGTTGAAAATCATGTTCGCTATCCAAGAGCGAACCAAAGGAGATATGCCATTGACCAGACCGAAACCTACAACCCAGATTCAGAATGTTGTTGCCTCTGTGGTTACCAACAGCACTCTTGATTTGGATGAGATAGCGGCTACCATGCCAAACGTTGAGTTCGACCCAGAACAGTTTCCAGGACTGGTCTATCGGCTCAAGAAGCCAAAGACTGCAACACTCATCTTCAACACAGGCAAAATGGTATGCACAGGAGCGAAGAGTGAGAAAGACGCCAAGAGAGCCGTGCACAAGATTGTGAAGACCCTCCGGGAGTCTGGAATTAAGATTCCGGGCAGACCGGCTATTACAGTACAGAATATCGTTGCCAGTGCCAGTCTGGGAGCAGAGCTAAATCTTGAACTCGCAGCCGTAACTCTTGAGAATAGCATGTATGAGCCAGAACAGTTCCCAGGTCTGATTTACAGAATGCGAGACCCCAAGGTAGTGATTCTTCTCTTTGGATCCGGCAAGATAGTTATTACTGGCGCAAAGTTCGAACACCAAGTTCCTGAGGCGGCCGAGAAAGCCTTGAATCGCCTATTAGAGCTTGATATCGTGCGAGTACCTGAAGGTGAAGATTGGTCAGAGGAAGAATAGCACTTCCTCGAGTATTCGTAAATGACCCATGAATTGTACTTCATTGTATGCGACAGCTGCAAGCATAGCCTGCAACTTGAGTCCGAATCCGACAAGGAGCACGGAAATGGCTATATACGGACTTAGTTTTCGGTCTTGTGAAGTGTGCCGAGGTAGCCAAGCGGTCAACGGCGGTGGGCTCAAGATCTGACCTTAAGCTCCGATGAGACATCCACTCTCGCAGGAGTACAGGGGTTCGAAAGGCTCTGCTTGACGCGCAGCCCGAAAATCCCCTCCTCGGCACCAATCATTCATTCTCGTATGTAGAAGGAGTTGGTCTACGTGAGTTTGGGAGCGAAGACGGAGCCCAAGGGCACCAATCTGCATGATTGAAGAAAGAGAAAAAGCACTCACGCTGTTTCCAACGTGAGTACTTCAGTAGCGGAGAGATGATTGCCCCGAGTGGTATCAGCGGAGCATGAGTGAGGAGAGCCAGAGAGAGTTCCAACGATCTTGCCGTTGTTTACAATCATCCAGGTCTATCTCCTGAAGTAGGTAAGAGCGATTGCCTTGGTTGACACAACGGCCTTCCGGGCGTTCTTGTGTAGTGAGCGGTAATCTTTCGCGAGAGCCATATTATTTTCACCTCACAACAGTCATGTAGGCGTAGACAAGGGCATCAGTTGACTGAGCCTTGATCACGGTCTTATTCTTCAGCACAGAC
>JAGLUV010000008.1 GCA_023134215.1 Candidatus Thorarchaeota archaeon
CCAAATAAGGTTCTCGTGGAAATCGACAAGGCTGCTGATGTGATTATCGAAGCTTATGAACAGAATGGCAACAAGAAAGTCTACGAAATCATGACTCGAGAAGTAAACCATCTCATCGAAATTTTAAGGGACGCGGGAGTTATTTGCAGCGTACACCGTGAGCACTGCGAGGGTGTTCACGATAACTGCAAGGCTTGTGGGTAGTGCAGCTGTTCCATAGCGAATGACAAGGATAATTCTCTGATTTTTCCCAGAAAGGCTTTATTCACAAGGGCTATTTCCTAGCGTACGACTAGCTCGGTGAAACTCATGGATGGAGAAATCAAGGTTGCGCGGAAAGGCCCTGTAGCCACACTAACCATATCTCGGTCAGACAAACTCAACTCTGTCACACGAAAGATGCTAGTTGACTTTGACGAAAAAGTCAACCAGTTGACAAACGATCCGGAAATTATGGTTGTCATCTTCACGGGGGAGGGAGAGAAGTCATTCTCAGCTGGCTTCGACTTGAAGACCGTAACGAGTTTGAAGGGCGATGAGCGAACGAGCTTTTTCAAACTCCTTGAGAGCACAATCCGGTGCATCAAAGAGAATAGAAATTGCATATCTGTGGCTGCAATCAACGGTTATGCAATAGGTTTTGGGGCAATGGTTGCTTCCGCTTGTGACTTCAGGTTCTTCTCTGAAAAAGCTGCATTTCGATTGCCAGAAGTGCAACTTGCGATATTTCCAGGCGCGGGAGCTACAGCCAATCTAATGGATCTTGTAGGTCCTGCGAGAACAAAGGATATCCTTGTAACTGGAAGGCTGGTTTCAGCAGAGGAGGCGCTGCAAATCGGACTCGCTAATAGAGTGGTGCCTCATGGCGAGCTCATGTCTAGGGTTGATGAGTTCGTGCAGAACATCATCAAACAAGATAGGAAAATAGTCATGAGGTCGGTAAATCTCGTTGACATGATGACGGGCCAAGACCATGCCGAGGCTGCAGGCCTTGAAACAATGTACACGGATGAATGGCTGAGAGAACTCGAAGAGAATGATTGAAGAACCAACATGTTCTTGCTCACCTTTCTGTGGACCAGTGGTCTGAACAGCTCTCTTTTTTAGGAATTGAGTCTCAGAAGAGACCTCTATTGAAACATAGGTGATTGCAATGGCTCGTAGCGCTGTAGTAGCGATTGGTGGAAATTCGCTGATAATAGATAAGAAACACAGAACAGTTCCTGATCAATATGCCGCAACGGTTGAAACCTGCAAGCATATTGCAGATATGATCCAGGAGGGTTGGAATGTCGTCATCACCTCAGGAAATGGACCCCAAGTGGGATTCATTCTCCGGCGTTCAGAACTTGCGGCGCATGAGCTTCACGAGGTCCCTTTGGACTCTTGTGGTGCAGATACTCAAGGAGCCATTGGATACATGATACAGAAGGCGCTCTACAACGAGTTTCAGAAGAGGAAGATGGACAGACATGCAGCCAGCTTAGTAACTCAGGTGCGTGTCGATCCTGAAGACCCCGCTTTCAAGAATCCCGCAAAGCCAGTTGGTTCCTTCATGGACGAGAAGATAGCAAAGAAACGGGAGAAGGATGAGAACTGGAGTATCATGGAGGATTCAGGAAGAGGCTGGAGAAGAGTAG
>JAGLUV010000080.1 GCA_023134215.1 Candidatus Thorarchaeota archaeon
GGAAAGCCAAGAGTCATCATGACAACCAGCATTGGCGGGACAAAGGTTGTGCAGGTCCCCTATGGTGAGCCAGTACCGCGCGTATGCTAAGCGTTTCCTGGGTTAGGCTGGCCTTCTGCCTCTTTCTGCGCATCTAGTATTCTTCGCATCTGATGTTTCAGCTGTGCCTTGAGTCGGATCTTATCGGTGTCTAGTCCGAAGTAGTCTGAGAAGAGGGGACTCGTGCTGAGTAACTTGCTCCTTCCCTGAGGGACTGCCTCAATGAACTTCTTCTCCACCAGTTCATGTACATGATCATAGCAGTGAGTTCCTCTTTGCGCTATTACCTCGGATTGAAGAATTGGTTGTTTCAGGGCAATGAACACTAGCGTCTGTAATGTGCTGAATGCGAGTAATCCACCTGGGATGAGTTTTCCCACTCGGGGTGTCAATTCCGGTCTTAACTGTAGCACATATCTCGTTCTCGGAAGAAGGACCACCTCAAGAGCACCTTTGCGCTTATCGTAATCATACATGAGGTTTTCCAACAGCTTTGTGGTTGTGGATTCAGCCTTTCCAATTATGCTTGCAAGTTCTTCCAAGGTTAGCGGACGACCAGCAACGTACAGCGCCGCCTCCAGTATTGTGAGGTCTTCATCCATTCAAATCACCTACTTCTTGACCTCAGCATGGAGCTCCACTTCAGTATCATCCGCTTCTGCCTTCTCTGGCAGGGGCAATAGCTTGACAAGAATCATCGCATCGTCATCCATCCAGATATCCACGTACTCCCGGGCATAGAGATGAAGCAAAGCGAAGAATATTCGTACAATCTCCCTTCGTGTGCGATTCATGAGCATGTCTGTGAATTTTATGATCTCACCAATCTCCATTATCACGCAGAGGTCTCCATACACCTCTGACAGACTCTCCTCAACGTAGGCACGTGATGCATTCAGCTCGAATTGAAGCGGACTTGTGTCACCCTGATATCTTCGCCTAGCGGGTCGAACACGTTGTCTCACGCCCTTGCTGAGCACACGATCCATGGCGATAAGCAGTTCTTGTAGAGTGACTCGTCGATTTGTTAGCCTAAATGGTGGGCGAATTAGGGGGATGGCAAGCTGCTCTTCCTCCTCATCGACCTCTGGAGGAAGAATCCCATATTCAACGAGTTCCCTGGTCTTTTTCATGAATATGACTGATGCAGAGTAGAGTGCGTTGCCCGATATGCGAAAGTCAATGTCCCCGATGCGTTTCATTTCATTGAGAAAACCACCAACAAGTTTTCCCACGTTAACCTGCCAGGGGTCCACTTTGTCAAGCTGCAGTACGTCAGTCAGTAGAATGTACGGTGGTGAAGCCCAAAATGGGGCTTCTTCATTGCCGCTCATGCCGTTGCCTCCACTTCCTCAAGGTCGACCGACACAACCCTTGAGATACCATCTTGGTTTGACACGCCAATTAAGAGATCCGCCTTTCTGACAGTAGTATCTCTGAGTGACACAACAATGAATTGTGATGATTTTGACATCTCTGATATCATAGTTGCAACGTTGTGTGCATTCACGTTGTCAAGGGCGGCATCAATCTCATCAAACACGTAGAAGCTTGAAGGACTGTACATCTGAATAGCAAAAATCAGTGCCAAGCCGGTGAGCGTCTTCTCACCGCCGCTCATAGCATCTAGTGTAACGAGATC
>JAGLUV010000081.1 GCA_023134215.1 Candidatus Thorarchaeota archaeon
TGAGGGCTGAACAAGCAGTGCAGGATATGTTGTTTAGAACTGACGCTGAGATTGTGTGGGACCATGTTGTAAAGGAGTTCCATGGTGAGCAGCTGATATCAGACATTCTGATTGAGAACGTTAAGAGCGGTGAAACACGGACCTTGGAGATTGATGGTGTCTTTGTAGCTCTTGGTTCAGACCCTGAGAGTAAGCTTGTGAAGCCGCTCGAAGTGAAAATGAACAAGCGCGGCGAGATTTTTACAGATGGCGAACAGAAGACAAACGTGCAGGGTCTTTTTGCAGCAGGCGATGTCGTGGATGGGATGAAGCAAATCGTTGTGGCAGCAGGTCAAGGCGCAATCGCTGCAGATTCTGCATACAAGTACATTCGTAAGGAAAAGACGGGCCCGCGTTAGTGTACAATCGTTCAACATGGCGAAATGTTAATAACACCTCGGCATTCCGAGGCACAGCGCGCCGAGATAAGGTTCTCGGTGATACTTATTTGACCGTGGTGTCCGCATGAAGAAGGTCCAAGTAGCAGGATTATTGATAGCAGTAGCCATTCTGGCGATGGCATTTACAACGATGCCAACTGCGGCCATTCCAGCAACCCGTTTTGAGTCCCTGAATACTTACCTGACTGATAGGTACGACGCAGCTGAAGGGGGCTATAATCTTGATGGGGAAGGAACCTCACGAATAGAGGCGACCTATTCTGCTGCTGTTTTATGGGATGCTATTGGATATCTGGATGCAAGACCCCCAACAGTCGATCTTGTGAAGATGGCGAACTTCACTCAAAAGACGCAATGGGATACCGTTGGAGAGAGCAGTGACCGCTACGGGGGTTTCGGCTCATACATCGCGGGTTCAGTCGGTGTGAAAACCACCCACGAAGCGATAGCACTCTGGAAGATTGTTACTGCACAGAGTGGCATTCCAGGCTTGCCTGATATCGAGATTAATGCAACTGCAGCATTGATGTTCATCAACAAGACTCAGACAACGAGCGGAGGATTCAGTAATGAGGTTGGAGGCAATGCGGATATCATTTCCACGTACCTCGCGTTGAACGTCATCGAAACCCTCGCTAGCGAAACTCCATGGACTCTGGACAGTTTGCTTCTCAACAAAACTGGCACAATCGTGTGGATTCTGAATTGCAAGGAGGGTGATGCCTACAAGTTGAGCCCCGCATCGACTACTGCAGGAGTTACACCAAGTGCTGCGGCACTCCTTTCGCTAAGCTTCTTGGATGCACTTCCAGCCGCATCGGCCAATCAAGCCACAAAGACGTGGATAATGAACCGTCAGGATCTTAATCCCAGCATAGTTGAGCTAACTGGGGGTTTCGAGGAAGGAGTTCTGACCAACGATACGAATCTTCTGAGCACGTACTATGCCCTAAAAGCCATGGACTTACTTGACGCCATCGAGGAAGTCAATGAAACGGTGACGCAGTTTGTCATGAATTGCCAGTCACTTGACGGCGCTTGGGCTAATGCTCCGGGCTTCGAGGTCGGATTCGTTCAGTTCATTTCCAATGCCATGCAATGCCTAACTCTCCTTGAGGAGAATCATCTGACACTCTTGTCAATGGCGCATCCTGGCACGCCATCAGCCCCCCTAGTAGATTGGCGACTCCTCTTCGTTGTCCTATTTATGGTTGCAGCGATTATTGTTGGCCTTGTAGCTCTCCGACTT
>JAGLUV010000082.1 GCA_023134215.1 Candidatus Thorarchaeota archaeon
GAGAGTGAGATGTTGCCATTGGTGATGACCTCGTGTGCGTCCGTGCCCTCAGTGGCTTCTTTCTCAACGCCACGAAGCCAGTAGTACGGACTTCCATTGGGATCCAATCTGCGCTCGACATCGTTGGTCATCCGAACGATTGTGGGCTTGGTGTAAATAATTGAGGTGTCGGCGTCAATCTCACAGGGGAAATTTAGATTCAATGCATCAATACCTTCAGGCAGTCCTTTCTTCAACACCCGTTTGACAATATCACGAGTTATTTCGCACTCTCTACCGTATTCGTGTCTGGACTCTCTCGGGTTGAACCACTCCTGAGGGTTTACGACTCGAGATGCTGCCAGAGCGGGGTAACCCTGCATCGCCGCTTCAAAAGCGGCACCGACAGTGCCACTGGTCAACATGCTTTGGTACCCGATATTAGCTCCTGAGTTAATACCGGAAACAAACATGTCTATGTCCTTCACAAACTCCTGTGCAAGCGGGACTGAATCTGCAGGGGTTCCGTCATGAGTGACAAGTCGATAGCCATTCTTCTCACCATGTTCATAGACACGAATCGGTCTGTTGAACGTTAGCGCTTTTCCCGTAGCACTTCGTTGACTATCTGGTACTACAACAATGAGCTCCATATCTTTGGCCAATGTATCAGCCAGCTTCAGTAGCCCTGAACCATAGGGTCCATCATCGTTGGTAAGAACGATTCTTTTCAACAGCCTATTCTCCATTCATACAACTGCAGGATGGAGAAAAGGTAGTTCAAATAAGAGTGACGGTGAGAAAAAAGAGGAAGGGACCTGGAAGCAAAGCTGTGCTCGCTTCCAGCTCTTCCTTCTTAGATGTACATCAGGTCTACAGGTCGTAAGCCTTCAGGGTCTTGCGCTTGTTATCCTTGCACCTAAGTGCAGCTGCGGATAGCAGTGCATCGATTTCTTTGTCCATTGCAGCATAGAAATCTGCTGAAACTTTCATGTTGTTCCTGCGTGCATAGTCCTGAACGGCCTTCTTAACTACGTATGGCATTGTTCTAATATCTCCTCTCCCGTAGGAGTCATCTAGAAAGCGCCTCGGTCGCTTATAAGACTTCTCAAAGAATAGCGCCAGAAAGCGCGTTTAAGCTGATTTTGACACCGTTTTAATGCCTTCCTTATAAGGGAAAACCGCGATTCAGCCTCGAAATGAACGAAAATGCACTTGTGGAGCTTGATTCTATCCTAGCTGCTCAAGGAGTATGTTCACGATTTTCTGTGACGCTGTGCCATCGCCGTACGGGCAGGACCTCTTGCCATTCAGCCCAGCTCTTACTGCAATCTGTATCGCCTTGGGAAACTCGTTGGGGTTCACTCCCACGATCGATGCATGTCCTGACTCGACAGCTTCTGGTCTCTCGGTTGAGGTTCTGAGGACGAAGACTCTCTTGTTAATCGTCGGCGCAGTAACTTCTTCTTGAATTCCTCCTGAGTCAGTGAGGACGTAAGAACAAGAATCTAGCAACGCTAGAAAATCAAGGTAGCCTGTTGGTTCGATAATATGCACGGTTCCTCTATGTTGCAATTTTTCCATCAAACCAAACTTCTCCAGCCTGGTAACTGTTCGAGGATGCGCTGGGAAAACAATGTCTGTTTCCAGCTGCAGCAATCCATCAACCAATCCGGAGAGTGTTTTCTTGTTGTCCACATTCTCAGCTCTATGGAGCGTAAGAAGGATGAACGCGTTTGGCTCTACATCTTCAATTATGAGTCCCCTTTTTCGTGCAGCTGGTAAACGTTCTTCTAGAGTGTCAATCACGGTGTTGCCGGTGACGAAAATTTTGCCCCACACGTCTTCCTTGCGAAGAATCTCAGCTGAGTTCTGAGTAGGTGCGAACAGGTAGTTAGAAGCGTGATCAGTGAGTCTACGATTGTGCTCCTCAGGCATTCGTGTGTCATAGCTTCTCAATCCAGCCTCAATGTGAGCTACAGGGATGCCCATTTTCACAGATGCAAGTGCTGCCGACAACACTGCATTCGTATCGCCCTGAACCAAAACAACATCAGGCTTTTCCTTAACGAGTTCTTTCTCGATTCCAACCAGTGCTTTTGCAGTCTGCTCTCCGTGTGTACCCGAGCCTATGTTGAGGTTCCTATCAGGTTCTCGAAGGCCCAAATCCTTAAGGAATAGGTCGCTCATAAACTTGGAATAATGTTGGCCAGTATGCAACAGGAAACACTCGATATCCCTATTCTCGCATTCCTTGATGACTGGGGCCAGTTTCACAATCTCAGGTCGTGTCCCCAGGACGAAAAACGGACGCAATTCGATTCACTTTGGTTTTGATAAATCAAAGTCCTCATAAGGCTGACGGGCGCAGCCAAATGTATATTCTGGGAATGCCAATAACACCTATTAGCAATTCAAACGAATGCAATCTCGGCTATTAATACCAGAGGTGGAGACGCACATTGAGATATGCCCTAGGAATTCTCTATGGATCAATTATCACTGGAATAATTTTCTTGGGAAGTGCGTTCATCAAGCTCGCAGGAAATGGCGTCACAGATCAAGCAGAGCTTGATGCGCTTTGGGGCATATTTCAGGTTTGGATGGTAGTTTCCATTCTAATCATAATTGTTCCCGTCATCATCGTTTACTTCGGAAAGCGTGATGTGTTCAAAGAATTCCTGCTGTTTGAAGTTGGAGGCCTAGCCCTGTTTACGCCTATGTGGCTCCTTGTCGCGACTGAAGTGGCTGGCAGCTCGATTGTCGAGCTTTTCACATTAGGGATTGAGAGCGGACTAATTTGGTTTGGGCCTGATGGCACCCTTATTGGTGGCCACATTCCTCCCTTCCTGCTCATTCCACTATTGGGTCTGATGATTCTCGTTGGTATAATCATCCTGCGGCCTTCCTTCTTGGCTAAGCATACGGGGCTTAGTGAGCCCGGAGCATTGAAAGCACTGAAGGATGATATTAGTCTACCAGCTGCAAAAGAAGCAGGGCCACCTCCTGGTGCTGAACCCATTGAAACTGAGATGCCCGGTGTTGCTCCTCCAATTGCCAGCGCGGCCAGTGAGGACGAGCTGAGGTCATTACTCACCGAGCTTGGAGCCCCGGATACAACTATCAGTGCGATACTAAATGCAGGCATCGCCACAGTTACAGATCTTGTAGCCACAAGTCCTGACCGGCTGGTTGCAGCCACTGGGATTGACAAGAAAAGCGCAGAAGATCTTCACATGTCGGTTCAGAAGAAAGTCTGGTTTGGCGGCATTTAGCATCGGTGCACTACAATACCCAATTCCCAGAATTCATTTGTCACTGGAAGAAGTGATAGCGTCCAATGCAATTGTCACAAGGTCGTCCAAGGGCGGCTTGCCAACTATCTTTGTTTCGTTCTCTATGGGTTCCCCTATGATGACGCAAGCGGCCCCTACGCTTACTCCCCTCAGCTGTCCTATGACAAACAGCGCTGCTGCTTCCATCTCAGTCGCTAGTACGTTTATTCTTCTTAGAGTATCCCATCTGGCTTTCATTCGAGCTGGGTCCGCTACTAGTCCCGGGTGCTCACTGTAGAATGCATCCTTGCTGTGGCCCACCCCGACTCGATGCTTAGCACCTCTATCCCGAGCAGCCTTCTCAAGTGCGATGACCAGTGTTGGGTCCGCCAAGGCCGGGTACTCCACTGGCACGTATTGCTTTGATGTGCCATCGTCTCTCACAGCTCCAGTGAAGATGACAACAGTTCCGGATTCCAAAGTGGAATCAATCGCACCAGCTGTTCCCACCCTGATAAAGGCGGTACACCCGACTTTGATCAATTCCTCAATAGCAATAGCTGCAGACGGGCAACCTATTCCTGTTGAACAGACGGCCACTGGAACTCCCCCATACTCTCCCTTGAAGCTCCAGTATTCCCTCTTCTTCGCGATTTCTACAGGGTTATCAAAAAACTGCTCAGCAATCAGTCGCGCCCTGTCGGGGTCTCCAGGCAGGAGCACAAGAGGAGGAATCTCTCCTGGGGCTATTCCGATGTGGTACTCTCGTTCATCTGACATCTATCGTCAACCTGCGCCACGCGGATTGG
>JAGLUV010000083.1 GCA_023134215.1 Candidatus Thorarchaeota archaeon
GATAATCACTGACAGCAAAAGTTCTCCCGCAAACGACGATGGCGATGCGACTTGACCTCCAAAGGCGAGAGCTATTAAAAAGACTAGAGCTGCTCCTGCGCATCCAGCAATCCCCCCAACGATTAGATGTGGCCAGGTGTTTTTGTCGGTTTCAAGGCCCAGCTCTGTAACAGAATTACCTCCTTCCTGCTTCACGAAGTAAAGCACTGTAAAGAACTTGAGAGGGAATGTTAGCCAGGCCAATTGGCCACGCACTGATTCGTACGCCTCAGTGCCCAGAAAAGGTGCAGACAGAATGAAAGGCATTTCTGCAAGCAGAAGCATCAGAAGGCAGAACAGGATGATTCGCGCCACTTTATCAAATCGTTCTTCAGACATCGGATTCGCCGTAGACGGCCTGACAGCTAATGCCTAAATTTCATCCGGTTACAATATCCAGATAATACGATAACTTGCGTAAGCGAGCTGAAACGCATTCGTTACCAGCATGTATACAGCAAGCCAACTATTTTAAGTGAGCAACATCATTTCGACTTCCAAGGCTTGTGAGTACTGCCGCCATCGAATAAACAACCATAATTGGCGATAGTACAAGTAATCTAGGGAGAGAGGTCTCTTGTCGAATGCTCGTAGGCTATTACTGGAATTCGAAACAGAAGAGGTTGGCGTTCGTGCCAGAAAAAATAAGAAGATGAGAAAAGCCCTCGTTCGTGCATTTTCAGACCCCTCAGAGACTGTCAGGGAACGAGCTTTGATTGCGGCGATTGACCTTGGAGACCCCAGCGTTGTGACGGATATCAGGCCGACTCTGGATGATGATAATGCGGACGTTCGCGTCGCAGCAGCGCAGGCATTAGCTTGGTACCATCAGCCAAGAACTATTCCGGCTTTGATTCATGGCCTGAAGGACTCTAACACTTGGGTGAGGTCACACTGCGCACTAGGCCTTTCCAAGCTGCTCCATGGACCGATATGGGCACGAATTCCCGGCGAGAAAATAGATATCATTCACGCGGACTTTCCTGAAATGAATGAGAGCGATATTAGGATCTTTCTCCACAAGCTGGAACTACCCGAGGAAGCAGTAGACCAATTCATTATGTGGAAGAGCGCGAAGTTCGATATTGAGATTGACGAAAGCATTCTGATTAAGGAAACTGAAGGAAAGCCATTCATCCTTGCGGCTGCTATGACCGAAGCCGCCGAACCAGTGAAAGCTTCAGGTCTCTCTGAGGAAGTGGAAACGATCTTGAGCGAACTGCCTGATGAGGTCAGGGCGTCATTGCCTTCCGAGGATCTTCGCAGATTGACCGCCACGACTGCCAGGGAGCTTGTCACCTCACTGACCACCGAAGAACCTAAGAAAAAGGCTGTCAGAGTTAAGCGGGTGAAGAGGGTACGTAAGAAGAAGAAAAAACCTCTCGCACGCGAACAGCTCATTGAGAAGATACCGTCTGAGGTTCGGGAAACCGTTTCTGAAGACGTTCTTGAGTCCCTAAGTACTGATGAGCTCGAGGCCCTAGTTGCTGCATCACCTGAAGTAGAGGAAGCTGAACCTACTGTAGAGGAGCCCAAGAAAAAGAAACGGAAGAAGAAGGAATCCGTTGAGGTACTTCCGCCGGTCGATGATGAAGAAGTCGAGGACCTGCGGTGGCAGCAATTTGCTGACAAATATGGTGCGGAAAAGGCTGACTTGTTAATCTCGGTATCGTCAGAAATGCTCGAAGGTATCCCTCAGGAACAGATTGTCGATATGGATATGGACACTCTCAAGAGCTTGGTCCAAGCATTAGAGCCTCGATAGGCGAGTGCTTATCCAGAACCCCGAATCACAACTGTGAACTCACTTGCTAGTTTGCCATACCATTCCAGCAGGTCACGCATATTGTCTACATGACGATAGACTCCGTTCCCATACTGGGAGATGGCTAACATCAGTTCTTCGTCAATCTCGCTGCGCTCTCCTAATCCAATGCAATAAATAACCAAGTTGACAGGCTCAGTGAAGCGTTCCTTCAACACTTTCAGTGGCGGAGGTCCCGATGTTGTCATACCATCAGTGAGCAATATCAACATGGTCGGTTTCGTGGTATCGCCAAAAGCCTCGAGAATCTCGTGTGCTTTTATCAATGCGGAGCCCATGTCGGTCAGGGTACCACCTTCCTCTACCTTGTCTACCACATGAGTGCTGATTATCTGAAGGCCAAGTGCCTTTTCCCGGCCCGTGCATTCCACAAAAGGCTGAACTTCGCCTGTATCGGAGCTGAGAAATGTCATCTCATTCACTTCCTTCTCGAAAGTAATGACACCAACCTTCTCACCATAGCCTCTCCCGACTTTCTCGGCCAGATATAGGAGGATGGCCATTGCAGCCGCTTCAGCACGGCTGACCATACTGCCCTCGTCAAACCGGTCAAGGAATGCCTGAACTTCCGGGTTGTCACCGGCGAGATCCTTCAGACCCTCCCGAGCGTGCGCTATATCCTGAACTGGAACATCTGTAGTCTTCATTGATCCGCTAGTGTCGATACATAGTATTGCGTTGAAGGGTGTGGCGATGCCAACTGTCTTGAACTCGTATCCGGTCTTCTCTCTTAACGCTTCGAAGGCAAGCTTTGCAAAGCTTTTCCCGGACAACGGTGGTCTGACGTTCATTATCTCCACATTGGCATTCATCTCGGGCCAATTGAATGACATCCCGGGATAGACAAGCCGACCATCAATGATTTTTTCAAGAGACTTAACTCTTTCAGCTGCACGGGTGACTAGGTCATCTGTATTGGCGTCTTCTGTAAGTGGCTTCAGACCGAACTCCACGTACTCAAGAGCTGTCATATCCTTATCATAGAGCGCTACTTCAACCATATCCGATTCCATAAGCAATGAAGCCTCCAGAATCAGTGTGTCAATCATAATTTGACCCGGAGAAACGTCCTTGCTCTTCCTAATCTCTGCGGCTCCCCAAAATGCAGATTGAGAGTCTTCAAAAACGACGATGGATCCCATCTCTGCGTTCAAAGACTTAGCAGTCTTAGGATGAAGATTGGCGTAGCCTCTCAGGTCGCCACCGTCAACGATCTCGAGTTTCGTCTTCTTGGTGATGGCAGTAGCCTCCGCTACAAGTTTCCCGTTCTCATTTTATAAAGAATTGTGAGGTCGCAGAATCATCCAAGCATGGACTCAATCGCAGACGTAAATTCATTTGGGGTTGAGAACAGCTGCGAGTTACTTGTCAGGTCTTTTGAGAGGAGGGGGTTCTTCCTCTGTTGCGCAAACTCCGTAGTGAGCATAGTGGCTCTCTCGTAGTCGTTCAGGATAACGCAGCTAATCATGTCATTAGGGTGCGATTTCACCCAAATCATGAATTCACGTTTATCTTCTCGTGTTCGTAATGTCATGAAGTAGGAGTCGAAGTATATGCCATTATCGCCCCCAGTGGACATCGGTCGCAGGTCAGGCCACGTCTTGTTGGGGGGCAACATGTAGTCCAGAGAAGCGAGGTCTAGTGCACCCTTTGCTATCTTTGCGAAGAGGGTGGTTTCCAATGCTGAACGTGCAGACTTTTTCTTCTGTGTGCATGTCAGCATTTGGGGGGTTTCATGAGCCATGCGCTTTGTCCGGAATGGAGTTCCAACGAGAGACAATGCATTTCCTCCAAGGACTCTCTGGATGTCAGTGAGAGACCCCAAGAAGTCTCTAGAGAGAAGGTGTAAAATCACATCGACGGCTTGGACAGAAAGAAAGCTGTAGTCGGTACCGAAGAGAAGTTTCTCTGACCAATGAAAGCTGGCATTTGTCAATGTATCTGTGGCTGTGCGAAACAAAACAGGAACATCTTGATCATGGAGGGTCGAGGTTTCCCCATAGATGATAGGGTCTCTTAACAGCTCGTGGAAATGGGGGTCTCCAGGACTCATCCCGCAATGCGCTAGAATAACTCTCAACCCTTTCATTGCTTTTGCATACTTCGGCTCGTCCCGCATGGTTTCAATCATGGAATGTATCCGCTGTGCAGTTCGTACGTTCCGAGTGTCGAATATGATTGGAACATTCAACTCGCCAGCCTTCCTCACGACACGTAGAGTCATATCGTCCTCGATTTCTTCAACGAAAAGCTGTGCTACCGGATGCAGCTTAAGACCTCTAAGTCCGAGCTTTGTTACTGCGCGATCAAGCTCTCGGACTGCTGCGTTCTTGGACCTCAGAGAGTCTTTTGGATCAACTCTTGCGAAACCAATTAGGCGAGTTGAGTGAGGAGCACGAGTGGTCCATCCTGCGATTTTATCATTTGATACTTTGAAGGAGGCCCCCTTGCCTTCTCCTACGTAGTCATCTGTGAAGGGAAAGACTATGGTTCTATCGACTAGCCATCCATGATTAAGTCGCGCCCAACTCTTTCGACTGGAGAAGCACTTGGAGGGTAACGTGGAAGGCACGATATCCACGGGTTCAAACAAGAGTGCATCACTCTCTTTGAGGTCCTTAACCATGCGCTGCATTTCAAACCAGAGCAGAGCGTAAAACTCGTATGCGCCAGGAGGCGTGTTTGTGTGTCCTTTCTCGCGACCCATATGATGATGCGCGTCTACGATGTACAGCTTGAACTTCTGTCCCTTCTTGATGCCTTTCTCAGGCTGGTCCTCAATCGCTCGAACTACGAGCATATGTTCTTCGCTCCTCTAGGTAGGAGCTACATCGAATACTCGACATAAACCATTGCGTTAGATACATTCATCTGATATTTCATCTCGGAAGACATGACACGAGGTATAACTCGATGCTTGTGGCTGAAGACATCGCGGCAAACGAGATAAGAAAGCTCTTTGTAGTGGACGCCTCACTTCGTCTCGGATCAGTCAGAGTCGGCACAATTCTCCGCACATTCGACCCCGCGAGAGCCCTTGCATACTTTGGCACACTCGAGAATCAATTGATAGACTACGCATCACGTTTCCCGGAGTCATTCCAATACATTCCACGACGAGCCTATAGCTACTTGAAACATCCACCTATCCTCTCCAGCTTATGCCAGAGCACGCTAGAGAATTCTGAGTCCAGCTGGTTGGTTGATCAATTCCTAGCATATCCACTCATCAGTTTGGGACGCGCGCCGCTTCCACAAGCAGAACAGATGAAAAACACGAAGTCGATTCAGGAATGGTCCATGGGTCCCCCATATAGTCCTAGATTGTACAATATCCAGGACATGCGTCACGGACGCCGCACACGCTCCGGTTGGGGGTGCATAATGAAAGCCTCAGACCTTGGGCAACGCTTGGGAGAAACGAATCTCAGCGATCTTGATGGTTACATCCAAATGGGACATCCAGTATTTGTGGAGATGGATGAACCAGATGATATTGACCATGTATTGAAATGGCTCATTGCTCAAAAGGAAGCAGGACACAAAAGACCATCATTGCTGCTTGATCCAAAAGCACACAAGGATTGGAGTGCAGGAATCACAAGATTGGTTGATATCCCAAGGAGCAGAATTCTGACTTCAGGAGCCACTATCTCATCGCTCTCAACCCTTGTGCGTCACCTCAGGAAAGCTAACAAGGAAGCAGATTGGTCATCAAGACTAGTTTTCGCCTCCCGTTATCCTGAAACACAGAGCGGAGATGGCGTTTCAAAGATCCTAAGCTATCTATTGAGTAAGAACTTGGCGGCAAGTCCACAAGAACTCCAGAGAGTGCTTGGTGGGAACATCTTATCCATGATGCCTCCAAGACCGTCGTTCCTTTCTTATACGGATAGTGACTCTGCAGTTGTTGCAGAGGGACACTTGGGCAAGGCCTCGCTAAACGAGATTGCACGCATCCTCCGATTGTTGGTTGCTCGCAGACTTCAGAGCGTCGCTTCGGTTGACTACATGACCGGAGACAACGGAGGAGTAGTGCACCTAGATGGTGCATTGGTAACTCTTACGACACCATCAATGCATACAGCTACTAGTATGGCAATAATCCTCGAGAGGAATGGTTCCTTGAAGCTCGCAGGATGGAGGCGCATGTTCGCAGACACGCTGGTCACTAGGAACAGTGAAGCGTTTTCCACACTTGCTAGATCAATTGCAATGTCAGATGGTCTCACGTTGAGCACTCCATCCCATTTGACACGTTTTGACCAAGCTGTGATGAGCTGCTTGCAAGTTAAGAACCCGCAGGAAATCCTGTCGGCGCTGCATTTCCAAGTGGACATTGCTGATTATGAACAGGGAGCGATTCTCGTGTCTCCTGACGATATGCGCGCGCTCAACGTAAGCGAAGGGGGTCATCTGCTTGTGCTCGACACGGCAACGACCCGATGGTGGGTCGGCCGGGCTGTGACGGATAAAGAACACCCGAGGAAGCGGATAGGAATCTCTTCGCAAGATGCGATGCTTGGGGGTTTTACGGAATCAAGAATTGTTGACCTAGCAAAATCCGAAAGGAAGGCTGTCAATCTTAACGAAACGGTTCTTGCATTTGACAATGCGGATAGCCCTCCAAATGGAGAAACCTCTGCATCATTACATCTCCGAACTGATACTGTTAGAAGGATGCTGCATAATAGGTTCGTTGGCAAAGGCATGAAGATCAATATTGGAAACGGAGGGCGCGAAATTTGCCTAACATTTGCACGGTCCAGCCCCAGCCTAGACCCGAGCCAGATTGGTCGCATGAATGGTGCATCGATTCGATTCCAACCGTCCCAATCATTCAGGGAATTCAATGTGATTATCAGTGTTTCAGCGGATCAGAATATGCGAATACGCGACATTGCGCTAAAATCGAAGTACTCCATCCAGTCTAGGCTTGAACCATTAATAGAGAGGATCCCAGAGCTAGGATCTTTTCTAAGTGGCCTTGGTGACACGATTACAAGAGCTGAGCTAGCTGCCTTGTTTTCGTTACTTGTCGTGAGTACAATTGCAGACAATCGCACTGCAGGGCGTCTTGGCATTGTCACAGTCACAGTTCCACCACAGAAATTCTCTGTTCAGAAGAGAGGTGTTGCACAGTCATTTGTGGAGTTTCGGGAG
>JAGLUV010000084.1 GCA_023134215.1 Candidatus Thorarchaeota archaeon
AGTGTCCAGCGAAAAGGCCAAGAAGAAGACAACTGGGAAAAAGAGTACGACCAAGAAGACGGTCGCTGAGAATGTTATTGGCGAAGGCAGTCTCCTGTATGTCGATTACACCATCAAGACCAAGAGAGATGGAACAGTCTTCGATTGCACCATGGAAGATGTCGCGCGGAAAGAAGGCATATACAAGGAGGATGAGCGGTATGAGCCAATGCTTGTCGGAATTGGCTGGAACTGGCTTCTTGCTGCTGTCGAGGAAGAGCTAATCGGGATGAAGGTAGGAAAATCCAAAACTGTTGAGGTGCCACCAGAGAAAGGATCAGGACCTAGAGACCCAAGCAAAATCAAACTGTTCGCCAAAACCAAACTGGCGAAACACGGAGTACGGGCCATAAAGGGGGAAGAGGTGAAGATAGGTCACGAGCGTGGTGTGATTTCCCAAGTTCTTGGACGTCGTGTCAGAGTTGACTTCAACAGTCCGCTGGCTGGAAAAACTCTTGTTTTCGACATTACAGCCAAAGAGCTCATTACTGACCCCGTGGAGAAGGTCTTGGCAGTCATCAAAAGAAGAATCCCCGCTGTACCAATGGACCAGTTTGGTGTATCCATTAAGGGAAGGACCATTACTATCGAGTTCCCACAAGCGAGCCGCTACATTGAAGGGATTCAGTACGCAGAGATTGGCGTGGCTTCTGACGCGCTCAAGGTGATTGAGAAAGCGAAGGAAGTCAAATTTATCGTCACCTACGAACGGCCTGAGCCTCCTAAGAAAGCCGAAACCTAGCTCTACAAGGATTTCGACGCCAGTGAATAGCAAGAGCGACCACTAAGAAACGTTTTAATACGAATCTCAGGACCAGCTCCTTGTCACTAGTTCTCCTAGGCTATATTTCATTGATACGGAGTTACTCGATATGGAACATCAGATGCAGCCACCTGCAGAGGTAACCAAGACAGGAACTACAACTGTCGGCTTGATAGCAAAAGATTGTGTCATCCTGGCCAGTGACCAGAGAGCGACCATGGGTTACCTTGTCGCCAACAAGACTGCTAAGAAGATTTACAAAATCAGCGATAGCATTGGTGCGACAATCGCAGGTTCAGTTGCTGATGCTCAGGCAATCATGGAACTTCTGAAAGCAGAAGCGAAGCTCTTTGAGATTCAAAGAGGACGACCCATGCGTGTTAAAGCAATAACACGTCTCTTGAGCAATATAATGTTCTCAGCTCGAGGAGCATATATGCTCCAATGCCTAGTAGGAGGATTTGATGACGAGGGCCCACAGGTTTTCTACACAGACTTCATTGGGTCCGTCTTGCCCGATAAGTACACATCAACAGGATCAGGATCCCCGATAGCTCTTGGTGTCTTGGAAGCAGAGTACAAAGATAGTCTTGCCAAGAGGAAGGCCATAGAGCTTGCCGTGCGAGCAATCGCCGCAGCAATCGAAAGAGACGCTGCAACAGGAAACTCAATTCTTGTGAGTGTAATCGATAAGGACGGCTACCAAGAAGTAGACAAAGATGTCATCATGAAGATCTGGAAACGATAGTAGCAGACATCATTCTATGTCAGCTCTATCGGAAATCGTTTCAGCCCAGTCGGCTGCGGGTCTTAGATGAAACCAGAGGGGTACATAATACGCCTTAAACTACGAAGTGATTCTGGATGAATATCCGCAACAATGAGCACGTTGACATTCGCGAGGCAATCAAGGAAGCGCTTCCAAGATCGGCCTTGATAAGCGCTGTTGAGTATGAAGGTCCGGAGATAGCGGTATATTCGAAAGCGCCAAAGATACTTCTTGACGACGGGGATATGATCAAGACGCTCGCCCGCAAGATGAGGAAACGCATCGTAGTCAGGTCGGCCCCTGAAGTGAGAATTTCTCATGAAGATGCAGAGAAAGCGATACGTGAGCTAGTACCTGCGGATGCGGAGATAACCTCAATTGATTTTGACGATTCAAGAGGCGAAGCCATAATCGAAGCTCAGAAACCGGGTCTCGTGATTGGCAGAAGTGGAACGACGCTCAGAGAGATTACGAGGCGAACCTTTTGGCGGCCAACCGTAATGAGGACTCCGCCTATTGAAAGCAAGCTGATTAAACAGATTCGCTATATCATTCAGTCGGAGGCAGCAAGCCGGAATAAGTCATTCCGGGAGATTGGAAGAAGGATACACCGGCGGAGTCTGATGGATAATGGTTGGATAAGACTAACTGCACTAGGAGGGTTTCGCGAGGTTGGAAGACAGTGCATGTTCCTTCAAACTTCTGAGAGTAACATCCTGATTGAATGCGGCGTGAACGTGGGCACTCCAACTAGAGCGTTTCCTCGTTTGGATATGCCAGAGTTTAGCATTGACAAGCTAGATGCGGTGGTCATCACACATGCTCATCTAGACCACTGTGGCATGGTTCCGTTCTTGTTCAAGTATGGGTATCGCGGACCAGTTTACATGACTGCCCCGACACTCAATCTCTCCACGCTCCTTCAGCTAGACTATCTTGATGTGGCCGAACGAGAAGGGAAGCTTAGACCGTATCGTGATAGAGATGTGAAGGAAGCCATTCTACATACAATTCCATTGAACTATGGAGAAGTAACTGATATTGCTCCAGATATCCGTTTGACACTTCACAATGCAGGACATATCCTCGGATCGGCCATTATCCATCTGCACATAGGAGATGGTCGATACAATATGGCATATACAGGCGACTTCAAGTTTGGCCGTACTAGGCTTCTTGAGCCTGCTACGTTCACATTCCCCAGATTGGAGGCCCTCATCGTAGAGAGTACTTATGGTCATCCGACAGACAAGATGCCTCCTAGACAGGAAGTAGAGAGAAAGTTTGCATCGATGATCAAGAGAACGCTAGCGAGGGGCGGAAAAGTACTGATTCCAGTTCTTGCAGTAGGTCGAGCGCAGGAGATTATGCTTGTACTAGAGGACTTAGTTTCCAAGAAGCGGATTCCGAAGATTCCAATCTACATTGAGGGGATGATTGCCCAAGCCACAGCAATCCACACAACACATCCAGAGGCCCTCAGCAAGAAAATACGGGAGATGGTATTTCACCAAGGGGTCAACCCATTCTTGAGCGAAATCTTTGTTCAAGTAGATAACCCCGACCAGCGCGAGGAGATTGTGGAGGGTGAACCCTGCATTATCATGGCGACCTCTGGGATGCTAGCTGGTGGACCAAGTGTGGACTACTTCCGACTCCTAGCTGCTGATGAGAAGAATACGTTAGCATTTGTTTCATATCAAGGGGCAAATACGCTTGGTAGTAGAATCCAGAAGGGCTGGAAGGAGGTACGCATGAAGAGCCATGAGGGGAAGACGACCGTGGTTCCCGTGAACCTTGAGATTACCACCGTTGAAGGCTTCTCAGGACACTCTGACAGAAAGCAAATACTGAACTTCGTTAAACGTGTCAGTCCCGTTCCAGAAATGGTGCTAACCTGTCATGGAGAAGCGTCCAAATGCACGAATCTTGCCTCAACAATCCACAAAGCGCTAAACATTGATACAGTTGCGTTGAGGGTCACAGAAACCATCAAGCTGAGATAGTGCTGCTTGCTCAGTACTTGACGAACCAAGGTGTTACTATAACGCAATTATCGTTAACTAGGGCAATGTCTGCACTGTAGCTTCGGGTTTCTCCGCGAATACGCTCGATTATGCGTTTCAATTCCAGATGGCTCTGTTCTTTCCCGTCATTCATTCTTGTGATATCAAGGAGTACTATGTTTCCGTTTCTGACTTGGTCTACAACGTACGGAACATCATTGAGAGAATCAAGGCGTTTTGATCTAATGAATATAGACTCAAGCTCCGCTAGCCTCTTGAGTTCATGAGCAGGTTCTGGACTCTCGCTCTTCACAGCGGGCGAGAATACACCGAGCCCTGCATAAGGCGGAATTACCGTCTTTTCATTGTCATCCTCTTTCTTGTTTCGCTTGCGTCTAAACAGGGAACGCATTCTAAATCACCTCGAGTTACATATGCCCAAAACTGTCGTAAGAAGAAAAGACCTAGTATTATGAGATGACTGAACCGTTCAAATCTTGAATTCCCAAAG
>JAGLUV010000085.1 GCA_023134215.1 Candidatus Thorarchaeota archaeon
CCGATCTTAATCATAGCCTCAGGAGCCCTTGTCGACACCACGACCTCGGCTTCATCTCCAAATATGCTCTGAATCGTGTTCACAATCTCTGTATCTTCGTATGGGACAAGCACTTTCACAAGTTTCAACTCCCAAGGGATGCTTGGTTGCATCTCGTTGCTTAAGACAATAGGGATGGGGACCTCGTCGGTTGGTGGAAAAGGAGAGTATGGTCCCAAAGCTAGGGACCATGACCGTGTGTTGATTAGTACGATCGTGCCACGTACACTATTTCCTTGGCAGGTTTACCGCAGACAATGCAAACGCCCTCTGGTTGTTCCTCAACGTCCGTCCTCGTACCCCTGATCTCGCCGCCAGTCTTGTCCTTGATTTCCTCGTCACAGGCAAGGCCATCCATCTCGGTTGTACAGAAGGGTATTCGGGCAATCTTCCCCTGGTCCAAAGCATCAGAGATTCCGCCCATGGTATCTGCATCCACAATGAGACCCTCGAATTTGGCTTCAGCCATGGCACGTAGATTCTTGTCGATTTCCTTGCCAAGGTTGCGCACCCTCTTGACCAGCCCATCCAATTCAACAGGTTCGCGCTCTAGGAGGTCTCTGCGGAAGAGCACAACCTGTTGCTTCTTCATATCACGAGGACCAGCCTCAAGGCGAATGGGTGCCCCCTTCATCTCCCAGTAGTTGAACTTCCAGCCAGGAGTAGCATCACAATCGTCAAGATGAACTCGGATGCCTGATTCGCGCAGCTTGCTCTCGATGACACGGCAGTACTCCATCACCTTGTCTTCATCCTTCCCTCTGAAGATTGGAACAATGACCACTTGATAGGGAACAATCCTGAAGGGGAGTCGCAACCCCTTATCATCACCATGTATCGAGATCATGGCACCAAAGATTCGGGAGATTGCAGGACCGTAACACGTCTGAAATGGGTGGACGGTTTCGTTGTTTTCATCAAGAAACTTGATGTCAAATGCCTTTGCAAAGTTGTCACCAAGGTCGTGTGTGGAGGGCAATTGGATTACCTTTCCATCAGGCATCAGGGTATCTGCTGCATAGGTGTTGAGCCCTCCAGGAAACTTGTCCCATTGTGTACGCTTGAACGTCAAAACAGGGAGACCGTACTCTTCTGTAACTACTTCTTTTGTAGTTTCCAAATCTTCCATTACTTGTGCTAGCACCTCATCATGAGTAGCAAACACATTGTGAGACTCAATCCATAGGAACTCCCTTCCTCTAAGAAAGGGCCGAGTGCTCTTTACCTCAGAGCGGAACACTGAGCATCGCTGGTAGCGCTTCAGAGGTAGGTCTCTCCAACTGCGTATCCACAGGGAGTACATTGGATATATTGCGGTTTCACTCGTTGGTCTGAGAGCCAAACGCTCTTCCAGCTCTTGACCATCACCAAACTCCTTGATCCAGAACACTTGGGGCGTGAAGCCCTCAACATGGTCTGCCTCCTTTGTGAGACTGCTCTCAGGTATCACTGTTGGAAATAGCATGGGCAGGTGCCTCTTGCGCTGGAGAACCTCCTCAAGAAGATTGAACATGATGTTCATCGTCATAGTGCTCCAAGGCAAAAATGGTGTGAATCCCTTCACCCCGTATCTGACGTCAGCAAGCTCAGCTACCTTGCATATCTCTCCGTACCAATCGGGGAAGTTTTCTTCCTTGTTTATGCTGAAGATAGCCTGTTTGTTGCTTTTCTTCCCATCATTGCTCATAGTATCATCCTTCTGTGATTTGATAGAACTACAGAGAATCCGCTAGGACAAAGAATCAGTAGTCTAGTGATAGTGCGGAACGCATTCACCTAGCATTAATCGTTCACCAAAGGAGTGTTGGCTGTGCTTATTATTTAAAGTGTACCTTGAGTGTAGCGAATTTCTATCGCTTAGTTTTCACTTCACCAATATCTTTGACCCGTTTATCAAGACCATGCTTCTTGATTAGTTGAGCTACGCCCTTCGGCACCAATGACTCCCACTCGCCATCCCAACGGAGAAGATCCCGAATATGTCGTGCACTAAACGTACTCCGATCCAAGAGCTCTGTTTCTTCCACCTTAACGCCTGCATCCTTTAGAAGCTCTATGACAAGTGGATTATGGGTGTACGCCTTGTCGAAGTAAGGCACGAAACTCTTGAGGTGTGCTACCCAAATCGGGTGGATGTTGATGTCAGGAAGGGGGATTATATCAATGCGATCTGACGGCAGACCTTCATCTATTATGGCGCGCTTCAGAAACATAACACGCTCGCCACCCGTGAAGGGATTATCAGGTGTGTAAGCGTACTGGGAGCTTCCAATGACGATCGTCAGGTCCTCGCCCCGATCCAGAATCTGCTTTATCGTGTGAATGTGTCCCTTGTGAACTGGCTGGAAGCGTCCTATGAACACTGACCGCATCGCAATCGTGATGGGGTGGAATGGCAGCCCAGATAAGCCTTGAGTGTCCGAGAAATCAGACCGGGAAACGACCTTTGAACTGAAACGCAGCGTTTCTTAACAACGATGCTACATCTGTCATTACGATGGTTGCGATGATTGATATTAACGGCTCCTATGGTGAGGGCGGCGGACAGATACTGCGAACATCAATTTCATTGTCCGCTCTAACTATGAAACCAGTAAGGATTACAAATATCCGAGCAGGGCGGCGTAATCCGGGACTTAGAAGACAGCACATGGCAGGAATTGAGCTCACTGCCCAGCTTGTCAATGCTTCTGTCAAGGGCTTGGAAATAGGAAGTACGGAAATCGAGTTTGTGCCGAGAACAAGACAGAGTGGTGAGTTTAGCTACGATGTAGGAACAGCCGGTTCCATATCCCTAATCCTTCAAGCGGTGCTTCCGCCTGCGGTACTATCACCAGAACCAGTAAGTTTCAGCTTAAGGGGAGGTACCGATGTCGCTTGGAGCCCACCAATCGACTACATACGCAATCTGTTTGTCGATGTCCTGTATCAAATGGGACCTCATGTAGAAATCATCCAGCATCGACGCGGCCACTATCCCAGAGGTGGAGGCAATGTTTCGTGCAAAATAGTCCCTGTGAAGACAATCCAACCGCTCGATTTGGTGCAATTTGGCGAACTGCAGAACGTGAAAGGTATCTCTCATTGTGTCAGGCTGCCTTCACATGTTGCGGAGAGGCAGGCTTTGTCTGCGGAGAGCATTCTAGCTGCACACGATATAGAAACAGAACAAATAGTTCGCGAGAGCTATCCAAAGAACAAGGACACGCATCTGGGCCCAGGAAGTGGCATTGTCATCTGGGCTGAATCTTGCGATGGTATCCGACTTGGGGCTGACAGGCTTGGAGAGAGAGGAAAGAAAGCAGAGCTTGTAGGCGCGGAATCCGCTCAGCATCTCTTGAGTGAACTATCAACGGAAATGGCTATCGACTCACATCTGAGTGACATGCTTGTGCCATTTCTTGCTATAGCAACGGGCAGGAGTAGAATCGGTGTGACTAAGATAACATCGCATCTAGAAAC
>JAGLUV010000086.1 GCA_023134215.1 Candidatus Thorarchaeota archaeon
CTACCTCCGTAGGTCGAATCAAAGAAACCTCACCCGATACGTCTTGGGTGGTGCAATCGCTGCCATTGTATCGAGTATGGTTATTGCCATATTGATGAGCATACTGTGGGGCACATTTGAGGGTCCTCTACTTGCGGTGTTTGAGGGGACTGTAGTACTGATTGCTGCCTTGCTCCTCACAACGATGATTGTATGGATGTGGGGGGCTGGCTCCGGTGTTGCCGCTGAGATAGAAGACTCGGTGAGTCAAAGAACGGCTCAGAAGAGTGGCATTGGTGTAGCCCTCTTGGCATTTGCGCTCGTTCTGCGCGAGGGAGTAGAACTAGTTCTGTTTACGATGGCTCTGGCAATCCAGGAAGGCTCCGAAACCTACCTTGGGGTGGCCATTGGGCTCACGCTTGCAATAGGTGTGGGGCTTGCAATTCATCAAGGATCTCTGAAAGTGAGCCTCAAGGCATTCTTCAACTGGACTTCTGTCCTTCTAGTGCTATTCGCTGCAGGAATGATGGCATATGGAATCCATGAGCTACAGGAGGCAGGGTTGTTCCTGATTGGTCCTCTTGAGGTATGGAATATCAACCCTCCTCAGTTACCTGACGGAAGCTACCCGCTTCTTCATGAGAAGGGATTCATTGGTGCGATGTTCAAAGCCCTGTTTGGATACAATGGCAATCCCTCTGCGCTAGAAGTCATTGTGTATATTGGTTATCTTGTCGTGTTGTCGTTCTACTATCTCAGAAATAGGCGTACGGGCGAAGTTAATGCAAAGATAGCATCTGATGAGGAAGATGACATCACTGTTGGCACTATATCCACATGACAAGAATATGTGCACCATTAGAAACGCCTTTTACGGCACTTAATCACCAAATCTCTACTGGGGGAAGATAGAAACGTGAGAAGACCCATCAAGATAGAGGGGGTACCAGATAAATGGTGAAGACCCAAAAGGAACGACGAACATTAAAAGTTCGAGTTCGTAGGCAACTGAAAGACAATGAATTATGTGAGATAGCGTTTGATGAACTGGAGAACGACGTAGAAGTCCAGACTCTCCTAGAGGACTCTAACAGAATGGCAATTGACCGTTTGGGCTACTCCGATCATGGTCATACACATTCACTGATTGTTACTATGAATGGCATGAAGCTCCTCAGAGAACTCAGCAAGGGGATTGAGCCAACAATAGTTCACGAGGCAACTGGGGATATCAAAGACGCAGAGCTTATCGTGTTGCTCGGGTGCTATCTACATGACGTCGGGATGGTCACAGGTCGAACCAACCATGACTGGTTCTCGGTTGTGTTTGCAGCTCCCATTCTCGACAGGATTTTGGCGAAAGTATACCCCGGCGATAGACACAAGCAGGTTCACATCAGAGGACACGTATCTCATGCCATCTATTGTCACGATAAGGTTGCAACTCCCACAACAGTTGAGGCTGGAATAGTCGGAATTGCAGACGCGCTGGACATGACGAAGGGCCGTGCACGAATTCCGTTCGAAGCGGGCAGTGTCAACATTCATTCTGCATCTGCAATGGCAATCGAAACTGTTCAGATTCGCCCGGGAACAGAGAAGACAGTTCGAATCGAGGTCACAATGAATAATGCGTCGGGCATCTTCCAGATTCAAGAACTACTAGAGAAGAAGATTAGGAATGCTGCAGCTCTTGTTGATCACATAGAGCTCTATGCTGTTATGTCCGCCAAAGAGAACAAAATTATCGAAGAACCACTAAAAGTCCTCTAGGCCTTCCCAAGTTACAACTTGTCACTTTCGGACATAGTTCAGTGCGATTTCGTGCAAACAGTTAATATATATGAGCTAGAACGAGCACGAAGTCCTGAAGCATATACCGGTCTGCTACACTCTGGAGATGATGCGATGAAACTTGATCCTATTGACAATCAGATTATCACAATGTTGCAGAAAGATGGGAGACGCTCCTACTCCGAGATAGCAGAAACAGTAGGACGCACAGAAGTTACGATTCGGCGTCGCGTTCGCAG
>JAGLUV010000087.1 GCA_023134215.1 Candidatus Thorarchaeota archaeon
TAAGACGTCAGATTGACAATCTGCCCAATCTTGACAGAGAGTCGAACTTCTACATCCGTGACCTCGATAAAGGGATGATTGTTTCAGTGGCGAGTGCTATTCCAAGTGTATGGATGTATGAGAATATCCCACTCACCAACCTTGAGCTTGGCTGGGTTGGCACATTGAAGGAGTACCGACGCAAAGGCTTTGCTAGGGCTCTCTACACCCATTTCGAAGAAATATTACAGCGTGGCGAGTATCACATATCCACCATAATGGGAATCCCATACTACTATAGGCAGTTTGGATACGACTTCATCCTTCCGTTGAACAGAAAGGTGCAGTTGAGGGTCGACCAGATTCCTGTTCCCAAGAACAAAGCAAGCAAAGCGATAGTTTTTCGAGAAGCACACCAAGATGATATCCCCAATTTGATGCATATGTTCGATGTGCACAGCAAGAAGATGCTGGTTCACGCGGCACGTACGAAGGGTCTCTGGGAGCTTCAGGAGCGGTTTCACAAGGAATTCGAGCAGGAATTCAAGACAATTGTCCTTGAGCGTAAGGGCAAAGCTGTAGGGTATTTCCGCTTTTGTGTCCATGGAGCGAAGAAGCATACTCCCCAAGGTCTATGGCTTTCAGTTATGGAGAGCAGCATCACCACATTCGACGATGTGCTACAGACGCTTCAATACCTCCGGGGATGTGCTGCTGAGGAGAATGCGTGTAGAATCGATTTGGTGGGTCCCGCAGTCAATAACATGTGTCGCGTGGCTCAAGACCTTGGAGGCCATGTCGACATTGGATGGAAGTATCAAATCCGCATTCCCAACATGATTCGATTCCTTGGACAGATTCGTTCCGTTCTTGAGAATCGCCTTATCGGAACAATGTTTGAGGGCATGACACATGAGCTAGCGATTAACACATACGAACATTGCTATCTGTTGCCCTTCGTTAATGGCAATCTTACTACTGTCAAAGACATCGGGATGCAGGAAGTGCGTGAGTACCGCACCTTCAGGGCACCACCTAACGATCTTGTCAGGTTGGTACTTGGGGACTACACCATTGAAGAACTAAGATACCAGAACATCGATTTCATTGTGAGCAAAGAACTGAAACCGCTTGTAGAAACGCTATTCCCAAAGAGAGATAGTTTCATTGCATACTACTATTGCTAGATTAATCCAAGTCTGGCATAGCCAGTTCAATCGCGAATCTGGCTCCGCATGGGCACGTAGCTTTGATCGGATACTTTTCTGGAGTGTCAATAGAGATTCTGGCCCCCTGCTGGGCGGCCCTGTCAATCATGGCCTGCATGTTATGAACCATATACTTTGAAAAACTGCTGATAAGATCGGGGATGTTCAGATCATTGATCCAGTATACGTATTTCTCGCAATCCGGGCAACCAGTCAGGAGAACACGGGTACCGTCTCCGCAAGAACCACATGCGATTTCTTGATGGTGGTAGTCTGGAGCCTTCGGAATCTCAGCATCGAGGGAGTTCTTCTCGCCGCATCGATAGCAGTAGTACGTGAAATCAGTAATCACAATCGCATCCTTAACTGTAGTTTTGTAGCGCAGAAACTACGCAACGCTCTCCACATTGACGAACGGAGTCCAAAAAATGCGTCGTTTGGGCTGCTGACCTCTGTATTCACAAAGCCCAAGAGTGAAAAGCAGGTTTTGCTGTGCGTGCAGATAGGTGAACATCTTGAAGAAGCGAATTCAGCCACACATGAGAGTTGGCGAAGGTGATGTTGAGAAGGTAACAATAATCACTGGAAATCCAGATCGAGTTCCATTAATTGCATCAAAGATGAGGGACGGCGAAGAAGTCGCACGATATCGGGGACTCGTAACCTACCGCGCATATACACCCGGTGGCGTACCAGTGTCAATTGCTGGTACTGGGATGGGAACACCGACTACTGCCATCTGCATCGAAGAGCTTGCAAATCTGGGGGTTGAGTCGTTCATCAGGATTGGCTCATGTGGCGGTATCGACTATCCAGTCACGATTGGGGATGTGGTTGTTCCGACGGGTTGTGTACGCGATGAGCGCACAAGCCTCAACTATGCGCCAATGGAATATCCCGCAGTCGCTAGTCCTGTCTGGCAGAATGCTCTGTTTGACGAGATATCCCTTCTCTTACCTCCCGACAGAGTACATCGCGGAATTTGCTGGACGACCGATGTCTACTATTCCGAAGAAGGAAGCAACAAGCTGGACATTTGGACGAGGGCCAAGGTGAAATGCGTTGAGATGGAGAGTTCCCTGCTCTTTGTCTTTGCACAGACTCGAGGGCTCAACGCGGCATCAATACTTGCAGTTGACGGTAACTTGCATGGAGGCCAGAAGGCTGAGCAGAAGGACTCATCAGAGAAGAGCGGAGAACAATCACCGCTGATGATAGAGGCCATTGAGAAAGAAACCTTGGCAACAGTCAAGGCAATTGATAGAATCGTCGGCAACTAAGCATGCTTGAGCTTAAGAAAACGAATGAGGCTCGGTCGTGGTTTCAGAAGACGCAGGGCAAAGAGAGTCGATTTCCTCGAAGTCCTATCTAATTATGAAGGCTAATGCGCAAGAGGCTATAGCTCTGGCCGAAGACTGGTGGGAAAGCAAGACCATCCCCTCCTACATACATGTCCGTCGCCTCAAGAGCGATGATATGGATGCTTTTGTGGACCTGTACAATCGATGCTTTCTTGCCTCGCCAGATCCCTTTTGTCCACTGACTCTCGAAGACGCCAACAAGCTTGAAACTGAAGGAATATTCGTGGCGGAACTGTGGGGCAATCTATCTGGCTTCATAGCATGCTTTGTTGAGAATAAGGATGACTCTATTTATGGCGAGATTACTGGGATTGGAGTTTTGCCCCGCAGGCGTCGCAGAGGGCTCGCAACCGCACTGATACAACGTGCTGTGGAGTACTTCATTGATGCGGGTGTTGAGGAAGTTTATTGCGAAGTGTTTGCGGAGAACACCCCCTCGAAGATGCTCATAATGGCGTATGGCTTTACAGAAGTAGGACGAAGAGAGATTCCTACCGAAGGTCTACAAGAAGACCAGACGGAGCTGCGATATCCCGGGGGGAAGATAATGCGGCGTCTAGGCCTGAGACCGAGACCTGGATGTGAATCTTGCCGAGACCTTTAATCGTGAGCGCCGAGTCCGTACAAAATGGGCATCAACACTTTAATGCAAAACAATAGGCATTTTCGAGTAGAATGGTTGTGAACCAAGTGCGAGTAGTCCTAGTCCTTCTATTGCTAATGGCAGCCACCGTAGCGACACCCCAGATGACGCAATCAAGCCACATACTAGCATTTGATGGCGAGAATGCTATGGATTACCTAGTCCAGCAATGTGATTTTGGTCCAAGACCTCCTGGTTCCGATAATCTTACTCAGTGTAAGACTTACATCGCTGCCACCTTGGAGTCTTTTGGTTGGAATGTGACACTTCAGAACTTCACCTATCTCGAAGTGGAGTGCTCTAACATCATTGCAACTTGGCCAGACGCGGAGCAACCATCGTACGTTCTCGGTGCTCATTATGACACGAGACCCAGAGCTGACCAAGACCCTGAACCAGCCAACAGAATGACTCCAATCATAGGAGCGAATGATGGTGCAAGCGGCGTTGCAGTATTGCTTGAGCTGGCCAGTGGCTTGCCTGCAGGTGTTAGAAACTCGGTGGAGATTGTGCTGTTCGACGCTGAGGACTCAGGATACATTAATGGCTGGGACTGGATTGTGGGGTCTACCTACTACGTTGACCAGCTCAGTCCAACTAGGGTGTCCGAGATTAGCGCCATGATTCTTCTCGATATAGTGGGGGATTCAGACCTACGCCTAGAACGGGAAACCAGCTCAACTAGGTCTCTACAGGACTTGATATGGTCAATAGCTGATGAGATGGGTCATAATGACACATTTCTCGATGTGTCAGGGCGATCAATCTTGGATGATCACCGTCCATTTCTCGATGTCGGAATACCATCTGTCGACATAATTCAACACAACGGATTTCCTTGGTATTGGCATACCCTCGAAGATACACCTGACAAGTGCAGCGCAGAGAGCCTTCAGATTGTTGGAGAAGTGGTTGAAACATTCCTGATCGACTACGCCAATGACAATCTCACTCTACCGCTAGACGAAAATTCTCTATTCTATCTCAGTCTGCTCATTGTCCCGGTTGCTGTCATAGTGCTGGTCCACCTGTACCTTAAACGTAAGTGATCCGGAACGCCCATTTTGCACGAGTTTGTGGTACACACTTTTAAACCGCAAATGAGTGACTAATCTTTGAGAGCTCTTTCCGGTGAATTGATTTGGAGAAGAAAATACTCTACAAACCGTCTTGTTCACTACCTTCTCCATTGATCTGTTTCTCTGTGGACCCTCAAGGCAAGCGCATTGCATGCGGCACAAAGAATGCACAAATCATTCTTGTGAGTGCAAAAACCGGCAAGCCGCTTCGAACTATCAAGGGTCATGAAAATATGATTTCGGCTGCTGCTTTCGTGGAGAACGGTAAGCGATTGGTTTCTTCAAGCTGGGATTGTACGACCCGGATTTGGAATGGAGCAAATGGGGACCAGGAGAATCGAATTCTGAAACATGAATCAGAGGTCAAAGCGCTTGCTGTTGATTCCGAGTCATCAAAGGG
>JAGLUV010000088.1 GCA_023134215.1 Candidatus Thorarchaeota archaeon
GCTGCTGGTGCGCGTGACGGCGAGGTGAAGATTTTCTCGATAGGCTCTCTGAAGTGTATTCGCAATCTTCAAGCTCATAGGCTTGACATCTCTGGGCTGGCATTCACAAGTGACGACTCCAAACTGGTAACCGCGTCGTGGGATGGTAGCGCTCGGTTGTGGGATCTTAGCAGCTATGACCCCATTAGGACGCTTGCTCGTCAGAAGGAGCGTATTAGGTCAATGACGCTGGCGCCAGATGATTCGCGTGTATTCCTTGGACTCCATAGTGGGAAGATTCTTTCTGTGAATCTGGATGACCCGCGTGATACTACAGAGATAGTGGGCCATACTGACATTGTAGCCTCCTTGTCAGTAGATGCAACAGGGACGCGTCTCTTGTCTGGTAGTTGGGACCGCACAATCCGAGTATTCTCTCTGGAGAACGGAACTCAAGAGCTCATGGAGAAGTCTTGGACTGGCGTATCCTCAGTCGGTTGGGGTAAAAAGAACACAATATACTCTACACATATCTCCGGGTCCCTAGTCGCTTGGACTCCGTAGTAACAATCTCATTACTCGATGCGAATGTCAATTTCCACATAACCTTCCTTCAAGTATGTTATGCGGACTCTTCCGTATTGCCGAATACCTTTGGCTATTCTCTGTAACCTTAACGCTACACGATTCCTGCTATGCTTATCGTATGGCATTGGAATCTCCTCGTTCTCAGAGGATTGCAGTATCAATGCCTTCTCCCCAACATCAACTATTGGCTTTGAAAAGATAATCCGACCTGGCTTGAAGAATGGCGTCTTGCCTCTCATACTCCTAATAGTCTTCTCCATGCGAAAGTGTTGCCCAATCACAACTCTTGCTGTCTTAACTACATCCTCAAGGTACTGTAGACGTGAGTCGTATCTCTCCTTAAACTCTTCACGTAGCGCTTCGACACCCTTGGGGGCTGATGATATCTGTCTACTTAGAATCTCCATTATCACATAATTCACTGCAGAAGAGTAGGCGCGTACTTCCTCTTCGATTTTCATCTGCTTCTCTCTTGTCAGTGGCACACTTGACAGTCTAATAATATCAGCATCAACCTTATGCATAGAGTTCACTGCCGCTCGATTTAGCATATGCATGCCTAATCAATCATTCCACAATTCAGAGCCTTCGAGCGATGAACAGTGCCTCACCTATGCCTCTCCTTATGGCTGCCTGCTGAAAATCAAGCTCACCATACTCGACCAGAATCTGATTGAAGTAGATACTCTCATTATCCATGAGCTGCGTCACTAGAGCACAGCCGCGTGACATGCTTGGCATCCCTCCTGTAGCAAGAAGCGCTCGTCCAAGCATGTAAGTTGCCCCCTGCATCTCAAGGACTGCCAACTCATGGTCCCCACCAACCGTCAAGTTAAGAGCACCATGATATTCTCTCTGCGCTTGAGTGAGAAGCTCCGTTGTCAGCTCATCTACAGTGGTCTGTTCGAAGCGTTCCTCTGCCACCTTTAGCCAGTGCTTTACTTCGTCTAAAACGCTTAGCATTTGTTTCTCATCATATCCTCTTAGCTTGAACATCCGTAAGAATAGCTTGTAGATCATTGGGTCTATCATTCGCATTTCTGTTAGAACATCGGATGCTCTGGTGATGCAGAACATGTTATTCTTCATCAAAATCGTCCTTCCGAGGTCAAAGAGGGCAGATCTCAGTTCATGTACTGCACAGACACTATTGCCTTCCGCATCGTATCGCTTGGCATCCTCAAGACCGTCGATAGCACGAGCTAGGAGTCTATCCACAACATTAGTAGGCCAATTGTACTCAGCAAAGGTCTTTTGCCAAGTCTCGAGAGCACCCCCCTTATCATGTAGGACTTTGGCCGCTCTTAAGCGTCCCACTATCTCAGCTATTCTGTAAGCATCCTCCGCCCTGCCCTCAATTACATCCTCGATTTCCTTGACGGTCATGAAGATCAGGTCAATTAAGACTTCCCTGTGCTTAGTCAGTAGCTGCACCGGTGCTTCGTCGCCATCCCATATCACGCCGATATCTAAGTCTGAGTTGGCGGTCAACGTACCTCTAACGTAGGATCCAAATACAAAGATCCCTTTCACATTTTTTTGTTTCTTCCACTCTTTTACAGTGTCACGTAGTGCAGAGTCAAATCTACGCTGGAGATTCATCGTGGTGTGGCACCTCATAGATGGTTGCGACCGGTTGCGCCCAGATGGGCTACTACGCAGCAGTCTGGATAAATCTATGCACGACCGCTTCACGACAGAGATTAATAGCCGGGCTAGCGCCTTGGAACCAAGAGTTGATTGAATGCCGCGTTCTGATGGTAGAGTGAATAGTGAGTTGCGGCCGGTTGAGATTGTACGCAACTTCCTGAAACATCCTGAAGGGTCTGTTCTCATCTCAACAGGGGACACTCGAGTAATTTGCACTGCAACGGTTGAGGAGGGCACACCTAATTGGCTCAACAATCAAGGGAAAGGTTGGGTTACAGCTGAATATGGAATGCTCCCTAGGGCAACTGACACTCGCTCAAAGCGTCACAGAGTAAGCGGTCGCGATCAGGAGATCCAACGATTAATCGGTCGATCATTACGAGCCGCTGTGGACCTCAATCGTCTGGGTGAGCACACAATCAAGATTGACTGTGACGTGATCCAAGCAGACGGAGGAACTAGAACCGCGTCAATAACCGGCGCCTTCGTAGCGCTAATGGACGCTCTTCAATTCATGGTAGATATGGATATGATATCTGAGATTCCTCTGAATGGATACGTTGCCGCAGTGAGTGTGGGCATGGTTCAAGGAGAATGCCTTCTTGACCTCTGCTACATTGAAGACTCAACTGCGGATGTGGACTTGAATATAGTCATGCGCGATGATCAGTTTGTTGAGGTGCAGGGCACAGCTGAAGGCGCGACATTCGACCGTGGGAGCCTTGACGTGATGACAGATATTGCAGTGAAGGGCATTAGAAATCTAATCGAGATGCAGAAAGAAGCGCTTGGTAGCTCCTAATAGGTCGCGACTTGACTCCACAGACGCATAACACCTGCCTATAGCGGCCTTCAATTGAGTCAAGACGTAACGTTTATCTACCAATGCAAATGAATTATCGTGCTATCGTCGAGTAGAGAAGGTCTTATGCAACGTGACCGTTGTGGGGCTGTTCTGGCAACTGCGAGTGCATATTTGCATCTCGATGTACAGCAAGCTTTAAATCACGAGTCAAGTTGGCTCGTCGGGCGCACACACGACGTAGTAGTGCGCATGAAGCAGGTCCGGAATCCGGGGTCGTGCTCGGGTGAAGGTTCATCGGGACCAGGCTATGTAATTGGTGCCATTCTCGATGGAGGACCGTCGATGCATGTGCTTTGGAGTCGTACTCCCCCACAACCAATGGAAGAAGCAGTGTGCAACGATTGCAGAGGATGGAGGTATAGGTTCATCGATCATATCAATATGTGGTTGACGAAAATTAATATCGTACATGAAATGACTAGAAATTTACTTACCTTGGCAACGGGTAATACTGTTGCTGAAATCGTAAGTAGGTCCGCGATTCGCTAAACGGTTGCTGGTGGATGACTTGGTTGGCTAGCCGATGAAGGACGTGGCAAGCAGCGATATGCTGCGGGTAGGCGCACGAAGCCTTTGATCCGCAGATTTCCTAATGGGA
>JAGLUV010000089.1 GCA_023134215.1 Candidatus Thorarchaeota archaeon
ACTCACTGAATGTCAGGTATGGGTAATGTTTTAAAAACAACCGGCATGACCAAACAAACCAAAGAGGACCCATGGAGGCAAAAATGAATGTCACTTCCAACAGGCGCAACTATTGTCGGTATCAAGTGCAGTGACGGAGCCGTTGTAGCAACGGATTCGATGGTAAGCTGGGGCACAATGGTCCTGACTGAGAAGGGCGTAAAAGCGTTCAAGCTCACGGATACGATAGTGCTAGCCTCCGCAGGCCTAACCTCTGATTATCAAATGCTCGTGAATCGCTTGCAGGCTCAAATCAAACTCTATGAACTGAACCAGAAGAAGAAGATTGGCGTCAAGGTTCTGTCAAAGATGGTTGCAAACACTCTCTATTCACGACGAATGATGCCTCTATATGTGCAGACTGTGATTGTCGGGCTTGATGCAGAAGGACCAGCCCTTTACACACTGGACATGGGAGGTTCTCTAATTCCTGATGAATACACCGCCGCAGGTACGGGTGTACGCACTGCCTATGGTGTGCTTGAGAATGATTTCAAGGCCGGTCTAACTGTGAAGGAAGCCGAGGAGATTGCTATCCGTGCCGTGAAAGCAGGTATTGCACGAGACGTACAGTCCGGAGGACCCATCCAAGTTATGGTTGTGACCAAGGACGGGGTTTCTGAACGAATTGTTGAGAACTAGTGCGTGTGCATCTAGTGGATTCACACACACTCGTTTTTTCGGCGCATTCTTCATCTAGATACAGTCTTGCAGCTCTTCTTGGCGCTGTTGAAACGGACCCACGGCTTGCAGATCTGCACATGGTTGCTCCGTTAGAGCTCACTAAGAGTATGCTGGAGAAAACGGCCGCTCAGGGACAACTCATCATTGCCCACTCGGTGATGTCGACCCAAACTGAGAGAGTCTATCATGAGGTGAATGATACTCGGAAGATGCTTGGTAGTAGTGCGACGCTTATAGCTGGAGGAGCACACGCAAGCGCGCGACCGGGGGAGCTGTTGGATGCAGGTTTTGACTATGTGGTAGTTGGCGAGGGTGAGCAAGTATTTCCCGAGCTCTTATGGCGCCTCATGAATGATCAAGATACTGATACAATAGCAGGAGTAGTTTCAGAGCACTCTGAGAACTATCCTAGGCCACGCGACTTGCCTCGAATACAGTTGGATGACTATCCGCCATTTGCATTGGACATGAATATCGTGGGCCCAATAGAAATCACTCGTGGGTGTCCATATGCCTGTAAATTCTGTTGTACGCCGTTTCTGACTGGGGGTCGAGTCAAACATAGATCGGTGGAATCTATCACGAAGTGGCTCCGCATGGCGGTAGAAAAGAGAGGATTTCAGCGCACGTGGTTCCTGTCGCCGAATGCGCTTTGTTATGGAGGACGGGGCCGTGACGTGGTCCCTAAAAAGCTGGAATACCTTCTGAAAGAGAGTACCTCCATTGAAGGTCTTGATGAAGTCTTCTTTGGCTCCTTTCCATCAGAGGTGAGACCAGAGTTCGTGAGCAAGGAAATTCTCGAACTATTACGGCACTACGTAGCAAACAAGACCCTGCAGATAGGTCTGCAATCTGGGAGTGATAAGGTTCTCAAAGCCGCAAACAGGCAGCACACCGTCGCTGAGGGGCTAGACGCAGTTAGGATTGCGCTGGATTGTGATTTCATACCTCATGTAGACATGATTTTTGGGCTCCCAGGAGAAGCGAAAGAAGATGTGGATGCAAGCATTGAGCTCTGTCATGATCTTGTGGATATGGGTGCCAGATTGCACGGGCATGTATTCATGCCTTTACCCGGAAGTAGTTTCGAGAATATGCCACCAGGACGACTAGATGATGAAACTCGCAGAGTTCTTGGAGATCTATCAAGACGTAAGGTATTGACTGGCGCGTGGGGCAATCAAGAGAGCCTGGCTGAGAAGCTGGCTGCAGTTGATAGATAAGATGTGGTTACCGCATCAATCCGCTCATGCTGCCAAACGCTGATAAGAGAAAACAGAGGTCCCATCGCGATTGTAACATTGAGTTCTAACATGCCTGACGAGTTGCGCAAGAAGCTGAAACAGCAGGGATATCATCTTCTCGGTCAGAGAGGGGCATACAAGGCATGTCAATGGCAGAAGAAGAGCCTTCTCCACGGAAATAGCTGCTACAAAGAGAGATTCTATGGAATCGAATCGCACAGATGTCTGCAGATGACTCCAGTTGTAGACAAGTGCACGCAGAACTGTGAATTCTGCTGGCGTGTAACGCCCTTTGATCTTGGCATAGGATGGGACCAGATTCATGTATCAAAAGAGGATGTAATGCAACCGGAGGAGCTGCTTGATGCCACGATCATGGCGAATCTCAGGTCACTGGGAGGGTTCAATCCAGAGGCAGGAGCCAACGTTTCCAGAGAGAAGTATCTTGAGGCAAGAGACCCCAAACACATCGCCATATCACTTGCGGGGGAGCCAACGCTCTACCCATTCCTAAGTGAGCTGGTTGATGAGGTGAGTCGAAGGGGGATGACTTCGTTCATTGTCACAAATGGGACCCGTCCAGATGTGTTGGCGGACATGTCACTTCCTACTCAGCTTTATGTCACAATCGCTGCGCCAGACGAGAAGTCACATGCAATGCTATGCAAGCCATCAATCAAAGGGGCCTGGGAGCGTTTGATCGAGAGTCAGGAGCTACTTCACTCTCTGTCTTGTCGAAGCGTGAATAGATTGACAATGGTAGCTGGTCGTAACATGCATGACGCGCGGTCTTATTCAGCATTGATTCTCAAAGGCGAGCCGGATTTCGTCGAGATTAAGGCCTACATGTACCTCGGTTCCTCGAGGGGGCGATTAGACAAACAGAACTCGCCCTCGCACAGGGAAATTCG
>JAGLUV010000009.1 GCA_023134215.1 Candidatus Thorarchaeota archaeon
AATCTCTTAACAAGAAAACATTATCAGTTAACATGCGTATGGAAACTTGGCTCAGTTGAGGCCATAGGTGATTCTCATGAGGGAATGTCCCAAATGCGGCAAGGCTAATCAGCCAACACGTAAGTTCTGTATTCGATGTGCTTCTTCTTTGATTGTACCAAGAAAGCCAGCGACCATATCTCAGCCGACACCCGTGGCGCCTACTCCTCAACCAATTGCTCCACCCCAAGCTGCTTCAGATCAACCTTCAGTGACAACCGGAGACCAATGGGTGCGCCCAAGCGAGATCTCAAAGGATAGAGTAAGAACTGCAGAAGGCGGAAAGAGGAAGACTGAGCTAGAAAAAGCACGTGAAGCATTTAGCAAGGCAGAAAATGTAGGGATTGACGAAGCTGCGGGCTCAGGCATCGTCGAGTCAAGGATGTTGAGAGCGAGTGAAGTCAAAGAACTTTTAGAGCAAACCGCGGAATATTCAGCTGCTGAAGTGCCAACCCCCGCTTTAATGGAAGGCTCGGAACCCTTGCCCCCCGATGCTGTACACTTAACACCCCCAGCGATGCCTACTCCAGCTGACGTAGAGTATTCGATACTAGGAGCCAAGTCTAGTCTTGTTGACCAATCAACACCGGCGCCTGCAATGCAGGTTACAGAAATTACTCCACAAGTGCCAGCTGAACTGGGAGATGAGTTTTCCTCTGCACGATATGACTCAGCTCCAGCACCTGCCCCCGCGGAGGTAACACCGACAATCACTCCAGAGCCCATTCCAGAGGCACCGGTTACTCCAGTGGCTCCAACAGCACCCGTAGCTCCTGCACCTTCACCCATTGGAGGACTGGAAAATGTTACAACTTGTACTACGTGCGGCTCAGTCATCAATGTGGATATGTTCGAGTATCCGAAAGAGATCTACGGTGGAATGGGCAATGCAAGATTGAAGCAAGCGCGTTTTCTTGTAGTTCAAGGAAAGTATGAAGACGCTCAGCATGTCGTTCGCATCTCAAGGTTCCTCTTCATGAAAGCTGAGGATAAGGATGGCCTTACCGAAGTAGGCAAGCTCGTTGATTCCCTGGCAAAAAGACCTTAGATTTCGAACCGTGGATCACTGCAAAGATAGGCAGTTGCATTTAATGGCGATAGTGTTATTAGATGAGTGCCATTGAGGACTAAATACTTGGCTTAACCAGTGGAGAGTAGACGCCCTGCCAGAGAATATCGCCTACCTGTTCAAGCTTGTTTTCTTAGGGGAAGGAGCTGTTGGAAAGACCTCCCTTGTTGGTCGCTACGTCTATGATTCTTTCGAAGGTGATTATCTCGCAACTATCGGCACTGACATCCATGTCAAGATGATTCAGGTCGAGGATGATGTCCTTGTAAAGCTAGTTGTCTGGGACATAGCTGGTCAGGACGACTTCGCACAGTTACGTAAGGCTTACTACCAAAATACGAGCGGCGCGTTCTTCGTCTTCGACACCACCCGACCTGAAACGATAGAGCGCATTGACGAGTGGATTGACGCTCTCTATAGCGTCACAGGGCCTATTCCGTTGGTCTTACTTGAGAACAAGGTTGATCTTGAATCAGCTATATCCAAGAAGAGCATCAAGGCATTCGTTGACAAGTACGAAGTAGATTTGATACGAACGAGCGCAAAAGAGGATATGAATGTTGAAGAGGCATTCAAGAAGATGACCAAAGAAATCCTCAGGCGTGCTCGCACACAAAGACGTAAACCGATTTAGTATTTGGGGGATATGCAACAGATATCGGAGGCTGAAGAACATGACCAAAGCCACGCCTGATTTCATTCATAAACTGGTGTTCCTTGGAGATTCCTCTGTGGGGAAGACTTCCCTGGTTCAGCGATACGTCTACAATAGCTTGGATCCGAACGTGGGACGTACAATAGGTGCCATGCTTCACGTGAAGATGGTACAGTATGAGGATGCTTTGCACAAGCTGGTGATCTGGGATCTCGGAGGACAGCAGTCATTCAATGTCCTACGAGAGCAGTATTGTGCACAGGCTTCTGGAGCATTCTTTGTTGTGGATATCACGCGCCCCGACACATTGGAAAGCATTGACTCCTGGCTTGGTGACCTGTACAATGCCGCTGGAAAGGTTCCTGTTGTCATAGTGGAGAACAAGGTCGATTTGGAGCCGGCAATTTCGCCTGACAAGATTGTTCAGGAAGCTGAATCAAGAGGGTTCAAACTGATAACAACAAGCGCGCTTGAAAATCGCAATGTCAATCAAGCATTCACAGAGCTACTTGTTGAAGTTGTTAAGAAAGCCAAAAAGAAGAAGACACTCATCTAAAGCCTGACTAATCCTTGCAGAATCCCTAGTGTGGGCTAAAGTCATCTCCTTTCTTGTAAGCGATTCCTAGTTTCATTCTCTTGCCAGTGACTATGTAGACACCAGCTGCACCTACGATGAGCCCCATCAATAAAGCTGCTAGTGTTTTCGTATTATTGTACATTACTAAACTCCCCGAGCTTCGTTTGCATTGCGCGTCGATATCGTGTAGATATTGGATTAGCATGAACATCCAATGCTTGATGCTGCACTGCAATGAAGCATATGTATCATATGACGAAGCATTATAGCAATGGATTGCCATAGTACAGCGTGAGGGGGAGTTCCCTAATAGAGGGACGCGGAGCGGCGATAGCGCCACCATCGTCGCTCCGGCGATTAACTTATCTTCTCCTAGTACTCCACTAATTCTAATGCAAACCATTTGTTTCATATGACACAGCGTTTGCACATCTGTAATCTATGCAATAAGGTGGCTTCGTGTTGATAACGACTCGAAAACTCAACAAGGTACGTAGTTCATTCTATGTTTATCTGCCGAAAAGATGGTGCTCCGACTACAATCTGACAAGCGACTCGGAGGTCCGCATTCAAGAGAGCGCGGACGGTACGCTCTTGATATCGCCCACATCCACGAAACCCAAGGAGAGGGATTATCTTCGATTTCAGGTAGATGATGTGATCAAGGACCAAATCGAGAACTTATTGGTCGGAGCATACATAGTGGGAGTGCAAGGCCTCAATATTGGCACGTCCAAACCTCTAGATATGAAGACCCGCGAAAGAATCAGTAACTGGATCAGGAAGCTACCAGGTTTCGAGATTCTGGACGAACACGAGAAAAGCGTCACAATCAGCGACACAAGCGAGAAACAGGTAGTACTACCTGTGTTGAGACGTCAGTTCTCCACAACGAAGTATATGTTAGGGGGGCTTCTGCGGGCTCTAGAAACTGGCGAAATCGAGGAAACCTCTAGAATCGTAAGCCGGGATGAGGATGTTGACCGTCATCGATACTTTGTTGAGCGGCTCTGCCACATTGCCCTGCACGACCCTGCTTATGCGCGGCGGATTTCGATAACACCCTCTGATTGTCTTCACTTCAGTCTTGCAGCGAAGTACATTGAGAGAATAGCTGACCATGTGTGTGGTGCAATTAACGAAATAGCAAGCGTTGAAGAG
>JAGLUV010000090.1 GCA_023134215.1 Candidatus Thorarchaeota archaeon
TCACTCGCAAGGAGCTAAGCCTGTGTGTGCGCCTTATCCTGCGATACCTTAACCTTAAGGTCCCATTCAGCAAACCAGCTGAGTTTGTTCATAGATTTGGCACTGAGCTTAATCTTCCTGGCGCAGCCAAGAAGAAGGCTATTGACATCCTTGAACAGGCTCGCGAACAGAGACTCACAATTGGTAAGGATCCGAAAGGGATGGCTGCTGCTGCGATTTATGTTGCAAGCATCCTTACAGGGTCACGTCGTACACAATTGGAGATTGCTCGTACTGCACGGGTCACTGAAGTTACCGTAAGAAATCGCTACAAAGAAATGGTTGAGAAGTTAGGAATCTCAACCTCGTAACAACTCAATAACAAGTGGGGTTCGGCTTAACCGTCGAGTCCCTCTCCCCTATCTTTCAGGAATCATCTGCTACCAGTATCCCATATAGGCTTATTTTATACGATTTCGATTCAATCTTGGAGACAGAAGATACTATGTCTGGTCGACGCGCTATTCAGGGAATCTGGCTAATAGAGCGTGGGTCAGGTCGTAACTTGATTGCCAAAGCTTACACAGAAATCGACATAGATATGGACCTGATTGCGCCTTTCCTGTCTGCTACCCATACGTTCATCGATCGTGCGTCGTCCGAGGAGCTGCAGACCATTGATACAGAGTCTAATCGCTATGTGTGGGTGGCGAATGATTTCCTTCTCTTTGTGATGGTAGTTTCCAAAGGAGCCCGACTTGGGCACATGCGATTCATCCTTGAGTATGCCTTGGCAGAGTTTATGCGAAACGAGGTGCCGAAGAACTCTGACGTAAGCACAATGTTGAAGCGCTGGCGCGGCACCACAAGTACCTTCAAGCATTTTGAGGAATATGTAGAAGAACTGATTTCCCAATACGAATCGACCGACGAATCTCTTACTGCTGGCAAAGCTATGGATTGCCTTGCTGTGTATAGCCATCTGTTTCGGGCCATCTTACGAGTGAAGGCTCCAAAGAAGACTCGCATCAAGCTAACGAAGAAGATTCGCGAACTAGCCCAACCAGTGCTTGAGCTAGACCCTGTCCTCTCTGACATCCAGATTGATGATGGCGGCGTAGAGATATTGCATTTAGACGTTTCAAGGATCAATTATCGTATGCTTCGGCAGGGTCTGGAGATGATGCTGCAGGTCGTGGCAAACGCCACACGTAAGACCGTCACCCAGACTGCCTTTAGAAACATGATATTCAGCCATGCTATGCCGTATGTCAAGAGGGACATCGAGCGTCTGCAGCTGTATTGCATACTAGACGATGTTGTTCGCTATCTCTTCTAGCGTTTGCCAAGCATAACGACCGTTCGCTCCACTGTTTGTCCCATCTTCCTCTCAGGTATAGTACGACGCTCGGGACGAATCATTATTTGCTTATCCGTTGACTGAGTTCTGATTGATTTTCGAGGAAGGAATCTGATGAGCTCGAAGCTAGTGCCCTTGGTTAACAGGTCAAACTCGACGCTGACTTGTCCCTTTGTTGTATTAATCACAGGGAGTGTCATGGCTATCCTTCCGTCCGGTCTAAGACATGGTTCAATACCTTTCAAGGAGTCACGGTACAGTTTAGTTAGCTCCAAGATGCTCTCTTCGGCATCTTTTCGCTCAGGTCGCTTGGTATAAACCGGGCCTAAGGTGGGCTCAAATGCAATTGCATCCACTGCCTTGCCAACAACTTCAGCAGCCCTGCGAGCATCGCCCTTCACAATCCTAAAATCGAGTTTCTCTCCTAAGTCCGAACTTAACCATCTTAGGTTTAACCGGGCACCTTGTACGGCGTCACCGTCAATGTCTATCCCTATGCATTTCATGCCTAGGATTGCCGCTTCCATCAACAGAGTCCCTGCGCCGCAGAATGGATCCAAGATGGTGTCGCCTGGTTTTGCGCCTGCAAGCGTTATTAGGGTCCTACAGAGCTTTGGACTAGTGCTGGTCTTAGGCGTGATATGCGGTCTCGATTCATCTCGATATTGTTGAAGGCGTGAGTCATACACAACCACGGTCTTTCCAATGTACAGGGATCCTTCTGTAATCACTGCGAGCACCTCGGCATTCGGGGGGCGCAACAGGTTGTATCGGGCGATTGTCTGGGGCCACAGTGCAGTGTTCGGGCGCTCTTTCTTCCTAGTATCAGGCCCTTCATAGATGTAGTAAGCAGCTCTTCTGGCACCGCGAGCCAGAAGCTTCCTCTTTGCCCACTCATCCAATCCAAGAGTCAAACGCTTGAGGCTCACAGTTGATTCAACGTTCAACATTGGGTATGTGCTGACTCCAAACTTGATTTTCTTTCCCTTGGGAGATGGCCATATGCGGTCTATCCAAGGACACTCCATCAGCTCAGTCCTGTACCTCTTGACTGGCCGCCCCTGCTTTGGAAACGCCCTTTCTGCAACTGACCGATTGTACTTGGTGATTACGCGGCCAATTTTGAAACAGCCTCCAAGCGCCTCCTGAATCTCAACAACTTGGGAATCACTCAAGCGCTCGTCAATCTCAACAATAGCTGCATTCCTGGAGTGGTCATTGACATGTGCAGTCAGATTCTGATCCCTCAGGTAGACAATCATCTCTGCAATGCTCAAGAGCCAGTTCTTTCCCAGGATGAAGATGTATTCAGTCATGCTTTGTGTTTCTCCAGCTCCTCCAGTAGGAATTTGGCATATAGTGCTCCCTTCAATGGCGTTGGCGTTTCAGAGATGAATGTTGGCTTGTACCCAACTTCTTTGGTTATCTCGATCAGGGGCAGTATATCCGGCCCCCATTCCTCCCCGAGGGGTCTGTGAGCTTTTTCTCCTGCTTGCGTGAAGATTATGCCGCTAATATGAAAATGCATGTTATGAACAAATTGAGCCCCAAGAGCATCCTCGAATATGCCAAGAACCTCAAGATAGCTCTGTTTATCGTTGCACTTACCTTGTGTGCGCGCATACATATGCGCCCAGTCAATCGTTGGAATCAGGCCATCCGTTTCTGCGCAGAGTCCAGCAATCTCGTTGACTGATCCATAGGCGTTTATCTTGCCCGCAATCTCCGGGGCCAAGTATGCTCCTTCGCCGAGGTGCCCTGCTTTCTCCCAGACCTCCTGAAGCGCACTTCTAACGACCTTGTGTGACTCCTCAGGACTGAGGCCTCCGTATGTCCCGACATGGAATACAATCCGTTTCACGCCCATTAGTGGTGCGAATCGCAGGGCCTTTTCAAGCCGTTTTCTTGATCTTTGACGTATGTCATCTGATTTTGATGCCAGATTGATGTAGTATGCTGCATGCATGCTCATGGCTATACCTGTAGATTTGGCCAGATTTCCTAGCACTCTCGCTTTTTCCTCAGATGTTCTCAACCCGTAAACAGCCGCGTACTCGAATGCGGTCAAACCTGCTTCTTTCAGGATTTCGAAGCTTCTCTTTGGTTTGCCTTTCGCTTCCTCGGGGTAGCCCGCTGGACCAAAGCGGATTTCCTCCATCTAATTCAATCCTCCATGGTGGTTTCAAAAGGGGTTCATGCTCGTGACCTGATATCCTATCCTCGCTCATTCCTGAGTGAGGATTGAGTGCTATAGATGTTGTGAGCTTCAACAACCTGTTTCTTCATCTCTTCAGAATATTCAACGCACAATTTCTCCCTCAATTGATCTGGTACATCCTGTCCATTCGCCAACATTTTTCCTGCAGTCCGTATAGCTTCAAGAAATTCTGCAAGTTGCCCTCGTCCCTCTTCGTTGAACAGTAACTGGGCAGCAGGTAATGTGATGTGTAGAGCTGATTGGAATAGTGCTTTTGCAAGGCGGAAAGGAGTGCTATCGGGAAATCCACAAGTAGCTACTAGGACAACCTTAGGGATCTTTCTTTGTCTACCTGGATGATGTGTTTCACCATCTTCCCCTTTATACATCTCAGGCATGGTGAAAGTGAAAGTCCTTTCAATGAGCTTCTGAAGATAGTGTGTCACATTATTACCATAGATGGGAGTCCCGAGAACCAGAACATCTGTATCAGCAATCTCAGGAAGAATCCAATCCATATCGTCTCTGTGAACGCATTTTCCAGGTGTCTTCCACCAACAAGTGAAACAGCCACGGCATCCATTGATATCCAAATCTACAACATGGTGCTTGGCAATCTCAGCTTTGGTTTCGCTTGCCCCCTCGATAAACGTATCAAGTAGAATGTTAGTAGTCCCTCGCTCTTTCCGTGGACTGGCATTGAACACTAAAATTTTCATAACGATTGAGAAAGTTAATGCAATAGATAAGGTCGTTGATTTCTACGCAATTCTTGACCTGAAACCGTATTCGTTAACATTCGTTTTCTTCTGTGGTGAACTCCCAGCGGCAATAAGCATCCGGAGGGTGCTTGTCAGGCGGACAAAACACGCAGCGCGTCTTGATTCTGGGGTCAATCGTTTCAGCGAAGTAACTGTACTCGATTTCTCCGACCGGTCGACAGGGGAAATCTGGAAGTCCCTTCCGATTCCTTGCCGTCTGGACTCTGCACTCATCCATGGTGAATATCAGAGTCTTGTCATCTTTCCATACTGTAGACTGCTTGTTCAATCTCGCATACACTCGATAGTCCAACGCCTTCTCTAGCGACTTCAGACCTCCGTTTGGTTCAATCCCAAACTCCCGCATTATGCGTCGTGCCTCTATGGGTGAGAAGAGTTTCCATGCTTCCTTGTCCATTTCCATGGCCACATCAATGCCATACTCTTTTTCCAGCGCCAGGAAGTATGCGCCATCCATTGCTTGCCACGCCTTGGCATAAGCATCAATTATTTTCAGAAGTGTGGCCTTCGGAAGGTCATCAAACATTTATAGCACATCCTCGCTGCGGTTTGGTTTGGACCATAATAAGAGTGATTAGGTTTTCTCAAATCGTTTCCACAATTCTTTAATCGCCATTGGTATCCTCGTGTATGTCGGATGGACAGCAAATGTCGGAAATGGATTCATCTCAAGGTCGTCAGCAGAAGAGAATAGACCCGAAAGCCTTCTTGCAAATCATCCGTCCACAAAACTGCATCATTGGGGGCTTAACAGTGATCGCGGGAGTGGCGATGTCCTACAAACTAGACCCTAGTCCGGCTGCTCTATCTACGCACCTACCGTTGTTCATCTTTGCGTACCTAACGTACTTCTTTGTCGCCGCGGGTGGCAACGTCGTCAATGACATATTTGACATAGAGGTTGATAAGATCAATCGGCCACACAGGGCTCTGCCAAGTGGACGCATGACAGTGCGGCAGGCCTGGATGTATGTTGCTTTCCTAGGTCTGATTGGTGCGTTGTTTGCGTGGCTAAACGGGCCCCTCGGCACTGTGATTGTCATCGTCTTCCAAGTAGTCGGTTATGCGTACGCGGCGAAAGTGAAGGAGCTCGGCATCGCTGGAAACTTCATGGTTGCCTTTTCCTTCGCATTCGGCGTTATTTATGGCTCTTTCATCTATGGCGAACAAGTTGCTGCGATATACATTCCCCTTCCATCCATACTATTCTTCATTACTGCCTTCATGATTCTTCAGGCACGCGAAACAATCAAGGGGGCCGAGGATGTTGAGGGCGATAAGCTGAGAGATGTCCGTACCATTGCGAGAGTGTACGGTTACAATGCGGCCGCTGGGGTTGCTGCAGTCTTAAACTTCATTGGAGTCACCTGCTACGTACTGATATGGTTTCTCGGCTATGCCAGCTTGGATCTTTGGCCTTTGCTCCTCCTTGGTTCTGCAGTCGTGATTGGCGCTGCTATAACGCCCCTAACGGGGCCTAGCAATACAAAACGTCTGTTGATAGGTAGCACGCTTGACAAGATTGGTGCATTGGTTGGTCTCATCACTTTCGTCGTAGTTCCGTTATACGGCATCCTGTGAAATCCGTTAATGAGCCGTCCAAAAGGTCCAAGACAACACAATCATACACAATATCGACACCACCAAGGCCCACTGCGTTGAGGTATCATGCGCCTCTCTTATTCCAAAGATGAGGAGAAAACCTACCCATAGGAATGAGATTTGAGTTATCCAGTCTATTGTCAACCATATCGGGGATGCATAGAGAGCGGTGAATACTCCTTGCCAGCTTCCATAGGATTCGAATGCGATGGGTGACATGGCGGCCAGTACAAAGACTATCGCTATGAGTCTGAAGATTACCACTGGAATGATGCTGTAGCCCACAATGGCGATGGTCTTTGACTTTCTGCC
>JAGLUV010000091.1 GCA_023134215.1 Candidatus Thorarchaeota archaeon
GCAACTCCTGAAAAGATTCAATTCGCTGACGCACTTCCGAAGACGCGGTCCGGCAAGATTATGCGCAGAATTTTGAAGCGCATAGCTGCTGACAAGATTGACGAGATTGGTGACACCAGCACTCTGGCAGACCCAACAGTCGTCGAAACCTTGGTTAAAGAGCGGATCAAATAGCTTCGAATCAGTTTGAGAGAGCGGCCGCAAGGCCCTCTCCAACCCTTCTTTTTTTCACGGACAGAATGACTTTAAAACCCCTCACTGATTCAGATTTACTCAGTAACACTACTATTGGTGAGTCAACATGGTTTCAGTATATGTGCTTATTCGCGCTGATGGTGACAAGGTCTGGGAAGCAGTCACTGGGGTTAAGGAAATTGACGGAGTCACACGAGCCGAGGTCGTGACTGGTCCCTACGACGTCATCATGATGGCAGAACTACCCTCAGTAGAAGGGCTCAGGCATCTAATGAAGTCCGTACACGATGTGGAAGGTGTCGAACGCACCGAGACCTGCATCGGCATCTAATCATACCTGATTTGGCGTGTCCATTCTCCACTAGCGAGAGGATGGGCAATCCTCAACAGTGTGAGGCATGGCTTTCACCCGCATGAGCAATCGATGAGTTCTTTGACTTTCGCACGCTCTACAGCGTCGCGGCAAAGGATGACGATTTCCGGCAATTCACTCCCAAAACACGCATTTCTATATCCCGAGATGAACCCCCTATTTCCCCTGATGGGCAACCCGTTTCTGGGGCTCGTTTCATCCGCAGTTGTCTATCAGTTTTGCACAATCTGCTTATTCCTAGGACTCGTCCTCTATTTGGTTCGCTTTCTTATCATTCCCATAACTAGGCGATTAAATGCAACCGAGCCCTGGTTCGAACGATCCATCTGTTTATTCACCAGTCCTGAAACCGCCCTGAGAGGAAGGTTTATATCCATTTAGTATACAGTACTATACAATACACAGTACAATGTGATGTACAATGATAAGTAACACTAACTACACACCACACAATGAGGTGGCCTAATCTTGGAAAAGAGTCGAAAGAATGTACTTGAAGAGATTGAGCGCTGGTCCAAGGAGATCAAGCGCGGGGCCGCTTCACTGGCAATCGTAGCAGTTCTAGATGAACAGACTGCATATGGCTATGAAATCGTTAAAACACTGGGTGAGAAGGCATCATTCCTTCAGCTTGAACAGGGAACTGTCTATCCTCTCCTGCGGCGCTTGGAGAAAAGGAAGCTGCTGGAAAGTGAATGGAATTATGATGATCCTACGAAACCCAAGAAATACTACAAGCTCACTGCAGACGGCAAGATGGCGTTGCAGATGATGACAGAGACATGGTCTGTGTTATCGGATGAGCTGAGGAGACTACTAGAAGGAGATGATGCACAATGAGTGGAAGTCCAATGAACATGATTGAGAAGTACGTTGAAAGAGTCAGAGTGTACCTTCCTATTGGAAGCGAGGACGCGCTGGTTGAGATAAGAACTCATCTGATAGAGGAAGCCGAAAAACTCGGTCAGGGGAAGATGACACACGGCTCTGCCATGCTCGCTATAGAGCGATTTGGTGATCCAAAGGAAGCAGCCAATGCATATGCCGGCATTGGGAAACGAGTTGGTCCTCTTCCTGCTGAGTATGTTCAACCGGCAATTCGAATAGTTCTTCTGCTTGTAGCACTAGGTGCTGCATTCATCATAGGTAGCTATGTTGTGGGTATTTCAATTTTCGACGTTACTGGGATAACCAATTTTCCATTCAGCATTCCTGTAATGGTTGCACTGTCACTTCTTTATGCAGCCATAATCATCGCCGGCCTGTCAGCAATTGACAAAAGAGGCGCACCTCCTAGCGAGAAGACGGTGCTTGAGAGTTTCCTTGGCCTTGGCAGTGATGTGTTCAAACCCAAAGGTCGTTGGGATGCTGCAGCCGAAGTTGTTCTTGGTGTGTTCTTTGCAGCAGTCCTTCTCCTGTCACCAATACGAATTCTGTTTAGAGAAGACTTCCTGCTATTCATGAACGTGGTTGCAATCCTGCTACTCGCGGATGCAATGAAGGGTCTTCTATTCTTCATCGCTGGGGAGAACAACTTGAATCTAGTCTTTGAGGTGGTTCTAGGAGGCGCCTGGGTGGTCCTGTGCATGTTCCTAATCAACATACAATGGCCACTTGAACAGATCTATAATTTCGATGGATCGGAATGGGTATTGATTCGACTTGCGGATTTTCCAGTTGATATTACAGGGCTTTTCGGCGGAGCTGAAGTCTTAGCATTACTCTGGGCAATCGCTGTCTTCATAGTTGTCGTTACTAACATGTGGAGCATCTTGGTTTCATCAATGAAGATCGCGATGTATCTCAAGGAAGATAAGGGACTCTGGTGGCAGGGCCGCTGGGGGCCAGGGCGTAATCACTTCCCATTCCTTCGTCGCGATTC
>JAGLUV010000092.1 GCA_023134215.1 Candidatus Thorarchaeota archaeon
CTGAACCAGCTAGTCGAAGAGGGAAGATTAGCCAAGTTCAGAGATGGCCGAAGCATTAAGTTCAGGCCAGCTGAAGAGTAGAATATGGTCTAGCAGGTTCGGATTCGACTGAATCGATGCGTAATCCACTCTTCTGAGTCATATTCTTTGAGTCCTGCTTAGGTACTCTTAATAGATGCAGATATCTTGCTCAATGAGGAAGCTGTTTTCCCGAAGGTGCTCTCTTTGAGTAACGAGCGTCCGCGACAAGAAGACCTGACAGATGGTGTAACCGTTCATACTAGCAGGTTGTACGAACTGAATATTCTAGCGCAAGATGGCGTCAAGGCGTTCGCATTAACTGATATTGATGATAAGGGGACCCTCGAAAGAAAGCGAATCCTCATGCACGATGCATTCACTGGGCTCTATGACGAGATAGCAGCGTTCAGCGAGCAGATGATGAGTGATGATTTTGAATTAACATACCTAAGAGAACGACATCGTGCTGCAGAGGGAGAAGCTAAGGAGCAAATCAGGGAAGCACTTGAAAACAGCACAATACGGCACCAGAGCAATCTTGCAGATGTATGGATGGCAAAGGTCATGGCGTGGCTCCACCAGGCAGGTGCCGCAAGTGGCCCGTTTGTTGAGCAAGAGAGCGAGGAAAAGGGAAAGGAAGCATCGCGCTATTTAGCCGCCGTTTATACATTGCTTGAGAAGCCGTTCTCAGCAATCCCATCAAAGGTGGACGGCACCCAGAAACTCAGGAGAGTGGCGCTGGGTCACAAGGCTTACAGTCTTGTGCGAGAGGCTGGAGACGCAGGAGATAAGGAGCTTGCTGAGCTCCGCGGCAAGAATAAGGCCGCGGAAGCAGAATTCTATGATGAATTCCTAAACGATTTGATTGGACAAGAGAGTACATTCAGACAAGCTTTCAATCCGTTCGACGAGCTGATATGGAGGGACATCCTTAGCTCCTTCATCTTCGAGCAGGCTACTGATCTGTACAATGAAGCGATTCCGCATTTCAAAGACAGTAAGGCAGTCAGCAAGCAGAAGTTGTCCAGCCTAGATGTGTGGAAATCTAATACTGCAGGTCTTAGTGAAGTATACCTAGCGATGACCTACAATGACATTGCCGACTCTCAAATGAGAGCAGGAAATCTCGAAGACGCAGCTAAACTCTACATTTCCGCGTCAGACGCGTTTGGTCGAGCTGAGAAATGTTTTGGACGGGTCGTTTCATTGCAGCCCAATGCAGCACAGTCGCGTAACGACAAGGAGCATAAGAAGGCTCAATCTCATTTCTGCGAGGCAGAAACTGCATCCATGGACCTGTCAGAATTGCTGGTAGTCAACAACAAGAAAGGGGCGGCAGTAGTCCTTAAGGGGATGCTCAAGGACCTTAAGAAGGCAGAAAAGCTCTCGAAGACGAGAGAGCTGACTAGCGCGATAAGCGAGAACCTGAAGACGTTCTTATTCGTGAAAGACCTCCTTAAGCAGTCTGATGACATTCGAACCATCAAGAGTCAAATCGATTTCGCCAAAGATTTGCGCAAGACTGGACTCATCAAGGATGTGAACAAAGCACTAGATGAGTCTCTGAAGCACATGGGCACAAACCCTGCGGAAGCTCTAGAGGCGATTCGTGAAGGACTGGATAGTCTTGGGATACTGTTGAGCGTTGAACCTGAAGATGATGAAGTAGGCAATCTAAGGAATAAGACCCTCGCAATCCTCAACAATGTGAAATACGTCATCCAGTTCCAATTAAGCTCTCAGCTTCAGATGGGCGTTAAGTTCATCATGTCGCGAATCCTGGAGAATCTTCACGCTGTGGAGGCCGCTTCATATTACAAGGTAATCGGAGAAATGGGAAAAGCTGAAGAATTAATGGATCTTGGCAGGCTCGCCTTGGCTACTGCATTCGCATCTGAGGCCCAAGTATTCGCCAAACAATCTGAGCAGGGGGCATTAAGGGCTCAGATAGAGAGAAACAATGCATTCATCAAACTTGCTGATGAGCTTTCTGAGTTCGAGGACGAAGATGGCCTTGACGATGTCATTCAAGCTCACGACAAGACTCTTCTGAAAATCAAGCAAGCAGTAGTTTCATTCGAGTCAGCTGCACACGAGCTCGCCAGTGTGAAGCTAGAATCGATTCGTCAGAAGAACAATGTGGATGGACAGGTCAAGCAACTCCAAGGTGTTGTAATGAAGTTCAGGGGAGACCTGTTGCGCATGGAAGGAGCAAAGAGCGATTTCTTGGCTGAGTACTTGTATAGAAAGGGAGAGAAGACCAAGGCAAAGAAGCACTACTCTAACGCAAGTGACCAGCTCAGAGAGGCAGTAGGCAATTACAACTACGCTGCACAAATGTTCCAACAGCTTGGTGACACTCAAGCGGCACAGAATGTCGAAACAAAGGCAAAGACCACTGATCTTCTAGCGAGAGGTGTATGGGACAATAAGCAAAGGCTCGG
>JAGLUV010000093.1 GCA_023134215.1 Candidatus Thorarchaeota archaeon
GGAGCCTTTGATCAAACAGTCCAAGGGATAAAGAACCTAAAAGATACCGACATCTACACGCACTGCAATACAACAATTTGTAGTCCGAATGTTGATCGGTTGGAGGACCTCGTAGACTTCCATGCAGACGAGCTAGGGATGACGTATTTCAGTATGAACATGGTCATCTACACAGGAACTGCTGCCAAGTTGCGCGATGAACTGCAAATTACATTCTCTGAAATCGGAGATATCGTTAGGCGTGTGAAGAAGAGAGCGAATAAGAAGGGCATCCAGTTCGTATGGTACGCACCAACCCCGGTGTGCTTGTTCAACCCCATAGCACACGGCCTAGGCGCAAAGCATTGTGCAGCCTGTGACGGTCTCATCTCTGTTGATGCCGAGGGAGGGCTTCTCCCTTGTTCAAGCTTCAGTGAGCCCGTTGGAAATCTGCTCGAAGAGGGATTTGAGAAGGTATGGTACAATCGAGCATCCAGATTTTGGAGAGCAAAGGATTATGCACCTGAGGGGTGTAAGAGCTGCGAGCATTACCATTACTGCTATGGTGCTTGTCCATTATACTTCGATGTCATGGGCTTCGAAGAAATCGCACCGTTCTGGTCCGAGAAAGGAAAGGTTGGGGCGAAATTGGATGACCTTAGGTTGCGACTAAGAAGGCGGGTAAAAGGCGATCAGCGCGGGATTACTTAGCATATGCCTGCAGCTATGCCTTCTCAGCAGGCTCTGAGAGATAGGACGGAACTATTACCGTCCAATCTTGTTCGTGATTAAGTGACCACAATAGGGGCAGTACTCTTCTTCACCAGGGAGTATTGGGGATGAGAGCTTCCCTCCACAGTTCGGACAGAATGTAACAGCCTTGGGCAGTTCCTCAACGGCCTCTTTCGTATATATCACCCTAGAGTTTTCATCAATAGTTCCACGAAACTTGCCCTTCTTTGAGAGCTCAGTTACAGCTTCAACTATCTGTTCATCTGTAGCCTCCGTGACCTCTATCAGTTGATCGAAAGTCATCCTCCGCTGGGCGAAGAGCAAGTGCAGGATGCTCTCCTTCAGTTCAACCGCTCGAGGACTGACTATCTCGTTAGAACGGCGGTCTAGGTACATTAACGGCATTCTGCGGGTTGCCATCTTCTCCGCCGCGTCCACTGCCGCCTTCTGAGAAACCCCCAGTTCTTTGGCGGCTGCTGTCACGCTAATGCGGCCTTCCCTTTGCACCAACGGTAACAGTCTATCACCGACGCCTCCGATTCGAGCCTCTCTAGTTCCCTTCAATATCAACCAAAGTCCAATGACAAATTCTGGAAGACCCAGGAGCCCCCACGAGATAATTGAGTACAATAGGACATCACTGGGGCTTGTAACAACCTCGAGTGTAGCATTGTACACGATCAGAGCCATAACGGCTGAGATGATAACGAGAATCAACCCGATGAGCTGTGCCAGACGCGGATTCATATCAATCAGACCTCATTCGATTAGCTAACATGCATCGTAATTATAGCTTCTGCCCCAAGTTCAGTAAAAAAAGGTCTTGGATGCCTTCGAACGTGATACAGACATTCAATACAGAATCATTTAAGAACAGAGAAGGTCACTTTCGCAATACAGACCCGTATAGGACGTGAATGAATCTTTGGCAATTGACAGAGAGGGTGCGACCTCAGCAATCATTTTGCAATTTA
>JAGLUV010000094.1 GCA_023134215.1 Candidatus Thorarchaeota archaeon
GGACTGAGAAAGTGGAGGTTGGCGACTGCTATGCCATTGAGCCTTTTGCCACTAATGGGGCCGGTACTGTGATTGATAGCATTCGAACAGATGTGTGGCTCAAAGATGGGCGCAGAACGACTCAATTTCGAAACAGCACACGAGTTCATGCAACGCATGGTAAAGGAGCTCCCTATTGATGGTGCGGCAGTCGAAGAGTTTCTGCACACCTATGAGGAGGCCCGATTCTCGCATCACGAGATGACACGTGAGCGCTATGAGTTCGCAATCAAGACATTCACGGATTTGTATCCGCGTGTTGATGCGAGCGTGAAGGCAATGCCTAAGTAACTGATAGGTGAACCGTGATGGGCTGGAAAGAGAGTCTCTGGATAATATTATTCATCCTAGTTTGGCTTCCAGCTGGATTCCTAATCGGTAGTACTCTCACTGGCGCCTCAGGGACTTACACACAGGATTTCTCAATCTACAACACCGAATGGAATGGGCTTAGCACATATCAATCTATGATCGAGGATAATGGAAATCAGGTATTGGCAGTACAGTCCTCCATGAGCATTATTACTAGATACAATGGCTCAGCAGTGCTGGTCATCATGGGTCCTGTCAGAGACTTCAGTGCAGATACAGTCTTCGCGATATTCGGTCACCTGTCAAATGGCGGCAGTGTCCTTGTGGCGGACGATTTCGGGACCGCAAATAGTTCGTTCTATTGGCTCAATGAGTATCTCTTTGAGATCATGGGCGGTGCCCAGCTGGAACAAGCTGGCGTGGATGGATTCCTCTCCTTCACGCGCGGTCTTCTTCTTGACTTAGATTCCTACGATACTAGCCCGAGATTCCCAATTATCACCGATTTCGTAAGCCATCCTATAACGAATGGGGTAAGTGACTTGCATCTAAACTGGGCATCAACTCTGAGTCCAACATGCCTTCTCGGGTCTCCGCTGGCAGCCGTTGCATGGTCATCAACACGATCCTGGTGTGAAACTAACACAAGCCAACCAGATCCGAATCCAGACCCCGGCGAATGGGCGGGTCGACTTCCTGTAGCGGGCGTGCTTGAAATTCCCAGTTTGACAGGCAGCCGTTCAGGCAGGCTTGCGGCGGTCAGTGACCCAAGCATATTCACTAATGAAATGATAGAACGGTTTGCTGGAAACCAGCGGTTCGGGATGAACATCCTGGATTGGCTCTCATTCAGTGACGCTGAAACGCCAATTCTCTTCTGCGAACAATTGCTTGCAGTATCTCCAAACTCAGCGGAGTTCTGGTTCGGTCAATTCCTAGGCAGAATAATGTGGATGAGTGCCTTACCTTTCATTTCATCACTATATCCCATTATAACCGCTCTTGGTATCAAGAAGTATCTGCCAGAGATTAAGAAACCCGAAGTCAAGAATGTATCCGATGTTTTCCTACGGAGAGGACAGACTTACTTCAGCGAGCGGATGACATACTACCGGACCGAGGGTAACTACGCCCGGGTAGTCAAGATGATATATAGAAAGATGCGGCGAGGATTACAGACGAAGCATATGTGGGATCAGTATGACCCGAAGAAGATGTGGGCTCTGGCTAGACATAAAGACCGCCGGTTGACAGAGGACAAGTTCTTCAAGACAGTCCGACGAATCGAGCAAATCTCCGCAAAACCGGGAATGAAGATCAGAGAAAGTGAGATGATGTCGCTATTCTTCTGGATGCGCGATATCGAGAAACTACTAATCTAAGCATAATGAGGTGGAACAAATAGCATGACAACAGAAGATGCAACCGACCAAGGTCAAGCGGACGTATCCCAGGTGATGACCATCCAAGAAGTCCATGACTTGACAACTGAGATAATCAAGGAGTGCAACCGGGTTATAGTCGGCAAGTCCGACATCCTCGCGGATGTGCTCGTCGCATTCCTGTCAAACGGACATGTAGTCCTTGAAGGGGTACCAGGTATCGCAAAGACCTACATGGCGAGGACCTTTGCTTCAATCCTGGGCTGTGCTTTCAAGAGAATTCAGCTCACTGTTGACACACTACCTGCTGATCTCTTGGGCTGCAACGTTTTCAACCAGAAATCAGGCGAATTTTGGTACCGCAAGGGTCCTGTATTCGCGAATCTGGTTCTGGCTGATGAGATCAACCGCTGTCCTCCAAAATCGCAGAGTGCGCTGCTTGAAGTGATGGAGGAGCGACAGGTTTCAATCGAAGGCGTTACACGCAAGCTACCAAAGCCCTTCTTGATAGTCGCAACTCAAAACCCAGTAGAACAGGAGGGTACGTACCCGCTGCCAGAAGCACAACTGGACAGGTTCATGTTCAGATTATTACTCGGCTATCCAACTGATACTGAAGAGGCTGAAGTTGTCCGTCGGAAACACATTGGGATGGCCACTGATTTGCGCGTGCTCTCTGACCCTAATACAATCGTTGCAATGCAAAACACCTGCAAGACAGTCTTCATAGAGGAGGACATCATCAACTACATCCGCGACATCGTTGTACGTACGCGCAACGACCCCCAGATACTGCTTGGTGGCTCACCGCGCGCATCTTTGGTGCTCATGAGCGCGTCCAAGAGCCGTGCGGCGATGCATAATCGTGATTATGTTGTGCCTGAAGATGTACGGAAGCTGTGTGTCCAGACACTCAATCATAGGTTGATTCTGAAGCCTGAAGCTGAACTCGAAGGACTCACAGTCCAGAGGGTCGTTTCGAAGATACTTGGTGAAGTAGACTGTCCAAGGTAAATGAAAGAAAACGCACACATGATGTCGGAGACGATGTGAAGTGATCACGCAACGAGGCTTTGTAGTGCTGTTCGGAGGCGTTCTGCTCCTTACGAGTGGATTCGTTTTCATCAACGCCTACTTGGCCCTGTTGGGAGTCTACCTCATAGTAGGGCTTGTCGTGACACTCCCCTTCTTTGCGCTGACCGCCAACATCGCGGGTATAGAGGTAGATCGCCAGATTGACAAAGTGAAAGTATTCTCGGGTGATTTCCTGCGTGTGCGAGTTACTGTCAAGAACACATCAAGGCGGCACTTTGATTTCATTGAAGTCTGGGACCGCTACCCGGAAACTTGGATTCTAGCTATCGGCGAGAACTTTATCGCTTCCCGAATAGAGCCGGGGAGCAGCATGACTTTCTCGTACATCCTGCAGGCACGGATGCGGGGGCGCTACTTCTTGGGTCCCACCGAGGTGATTATGCGTGACCGCCTGGGGATGCATTATTTCAAGCGTGTATTGAAGGAGAAGACAGAAGTCCTCGTTTATCCCACTTGGAAGGATGTTCGGCGTCTTGAGGCGATGGGCAAGCAAAGGCAGCTTGGTCTCATGTTTGGATCTCACAGGACAAAGACCGTTGGTATGGGGACTGACTTTGCGGGTTTTCGACAGTATGTGCCCGGAGACCCCTTCAGGTTGATTGATTGGAAGAGCAGTGCAAAGCGTGGTGACATGGTCATCAAGAAGTTCGAGATGGAGAAGAATATCCAAGTTGTATGCATGGTTGATTCTAGCGGAAGTATGGGCAATGGCTATCCCGAGAACACAAAGCTCGAGTATGCAATTCGTGCGGCAGTTCTTCTAACGCATATGGGGATGGAGAGAAGAGATCTTGTCGGCACATGTGTCTTCTCCGATGTCGTGCATTCGTATGTTCCACCGAGTACTCATCCCAATCATATGTATGGCGTGTTGGAATCTCTTGCGATGGCTGCGCCAAGTGGTTGGAGTGATTATGAGTCCGCAGTTGAGTACGTCACTCGACAGACAAGAAAACGTTCATTATTCATCTGGCTGACCGATCTTGAAGAGAGTCCAGCCCCCCTACTGAATGCCATGAAAACTGTGGTTGCAAACGGTCACAAGGCTATGGTGATTAGTCCATTCGGTCCGTGGTTTGAGGTTCCGGTCGGTCAGTTCGGTCCAGTGGAGAAAGTCCTTGCCGAGGCTGTTTCGGAGGAGCTCTGGGAGCGGCGTAACAAAATCTCACGCGCATTAGCACGTTTTGGAATAGCCGTGGTCAACGTGGGGCCTGCGGATTTCTTGCCTACCATCATCAAACAGTATGAAGACGCAAAGCGAATGGGGGTTGCGATGTTTTGAAGGTGGTCACATGGATTTTACGAATCCTTTCAACTGTTACTTTCGCATACATGGCTTACATAGTCTATGTGGCCCTGGATGAGTCTAGCGCATGGGGTTGGAGTGCTCCATACGACTTTGTGGTTACGGTGTTTCATCTTCTCTCCTTACTGGCTTTCTTCCTATCAGTTATGATAATGAACGGATTGACAGCAGCGCTTTTCGGAGGTCAGTTGCCAGACCAGACGGTTGCTTGGTTGTATAACACATTGGTTCTGAAATACTGGAATCTACAACCTTATGGAGTAGATGGCCCCATCTCAGATGTCAATCTCGTCTTCGAGAGCTTCCAAAGGGACCTGATTCGTATTATGCTGTCTCTCTGGGACAATACATTCAGCTTCCTCTTCTTCCTGCTGGCATTTCTGGGGGTTGCCCTATTTTTGCAATCACTTGTAAGAATGGACCACAAATTCTCTGGCGGCGCCTTTCTTTCAATTCAATCCATTCTAATTATAGGTGCCTTTAGAGGTCTGACGGTTCCCAACTTCACAATCTTTCCGTCTGATATCATTGCGTTTCTCACGAGTTCTCCACAGATTCTGGCACTTGTTTCCTTTGCCTATCTGGAGTTTAGCTATCAGATGATCTATAGTCATTCGGTAGGTAAGCCGGTAGAGGACCGGGAGGAAACCCTTCAGACACAGCTCTTGGCGCTTCGCCAAGCCACTCGGAAGCAGGATGCTATTGAGCGCGGCGAGAAGGTCAGATCAACAGCGATGAGCCGTGCTTCCGGTGCAACAGCATTCTCATTTCTTAGAGAGGCGATTGAGCGGAAAATGTTCGGGGGTACCGAGGCTCTTGAGAACCTTGATGCCGTGAGTGATGTACGTCGTCTCCAACACTTTGTTGATGAGATACTCCTGAGCGATTCCAATGCGCGAGAAGAACTCACAGCTAAGGCTGCGGCTCCATCAGAGAGTTATGTGATTGGCTCGACCATCACAGGATCGGCAATGCGTTTCTTAGGCGTAGTGGCTATCTCATTCTTGTTGATGAGTCCTGCATTGTTTGTTTCTATGCTCAATCTCCCTCCAGGAGTTGAATACAGTGCAGAGCTTCTCGAACTGGAGTTCATACTAATCTTCCTTCTGCCCATCTCATTGCTTTTCGTCTTTGTTTCTGTGATAATAGGGTGGTTCTCACGGCGGGAAGAGGTAGAAGTAGTGGAGCTGAC
>JAGLUV010000095.1 GCA_023134215.1 Candidatus Thorarchaeota archaeon
ACTCATTAGCAGGATCAATGTACTGAATGCAGTTTTTCGTCCTTGGAAGTCTGCAAGAAGTCCGGCCCCAACAACGCCAACGATAAGAATGCCTATCTCGAAAACCCCTAGACCTGCCATCTGGCTTAGAGTTCCCCCTCCTTCCGCTTGAAACCTAAGCTTCGCGACGAAGAACCATAACATATGAGCTGCTAGAACTAAGGCCATTGGACGGAAGTACTTCATTACCGAGCCCTGCGCAGCCAATGGAGCTTGGTCGAGTTTCCAAGGTCGTAACGTTACGGCGACTATCACAGCAACAAATGAAATGGCTGCCGGAAGCATCAGGTCACTCGCCATAAAAACAACTCCTATGGCAGACAGGATATAGTAAACAAACAAGGCCACAAGTGCGGAGGTAAGAAATGCAGCACCAACTTTTCCGCGAAACTTCACGACTACTGTTCGGTTCAGCTGGACGGTCCAGCTCACCAATAGAAACGCAAGACACACAAATGAAGAAATCACAAGTGCAGTTTCTATTTGAGGGGAATACGCATTCGGGAATCCAATCATCGCTCCTAGCAAGCCAATGATACCAGGTGTTAAAGCGCTCAGAAACATCAAGATATCCTTTCTTTGAAGTCTATCGACAATGAAGCCGGCCACTAGTAACGAGAAGGTTGCTGCCAAAGCTCCAAGACCAAGCAGCCCGTGGTGTTCCAGTAGCGTCAATGGTAGCAGTGAACCCTCTATCACCTTGACAATCACCAGCATTGCAAAAGCAACACTGGGTGCGAACAGTATGTACGTTAGAGCGGTTCTCACTGGAAACTCCCTGTATTCGAGCATGTGTATCACCTGTCGCGGAGCGTTATATGGCTCCGCATGCAAGGCAATATGGACCTTTCGGGCAACATGCACGCTGACGAAGGTAGCCATTCTCGCGAAAAAAGGAAGCAATACCTTAAAGACAATACACCGCGGGGCAAGAAGCAAGGAGAAATACAAGTTGGTTGGTAAGCTCGGAGTCCAAGAGTTCATGGTAATTACTGCAGGAGGATTACCAATCTTTCACTATTCGAGAACCAATATTCGCAAGATGGACTCTCTCTTGTCAGGCTTTCTCAGTGCTATCACGAGCTTTGCTACAGAGTTCGGTGAACGGTCCATCCGAAGCTTGACGTTCGAAGGTTCCGAGCTATTATACGAGCAATTCAATCCAGATTTCCTCTTCATCTTCTTGGTTGACAATCATGCCCCAAAACGGGTGCTAAGGGCAGTCTTGAGGGAGCTGAGTCGCAAGTTCATGGCGACGTATGAAACTGAACTGAAGATGGAAATACCAATCTTGGATGTCTTCGAAAGCTTTAGGAACGAAGTCCAAGGTGTTTTCCAATACTACGAAGGCGTATTAATAATCATCTCTAATCTTAGTGCTTATGTAATCCCGACAGTTCGAAAGGAAGTTCTAGACGTTGCAATAAGGACTGGAGGATTTCTTGATGAGCTACACCGAGACTTTGGGAGCTTGGGTGCCCGGATTCTCACAGCAATTGATGGCAACAGTTCTATCCATAGTATTACGAGCAAATTGGATGTCGAGGAAGAAGCTATCTCAGAAGTGATAGAGTACTTAGCCATCAGAGGTGTGCTAAGAATCGCCAAGATGTGCCCGGTCATTAAAGGCGAGGATGCTAGGTTCAATGCATTCCTTGACTTGGTAGGACTGCCAAACAAGGAATACCAACTGCTGGAAAGAGCAAAACATCTGTGCAATGGCGAAAGATCCGTTGTGGATGTGAGCGAACGGCTAGGAGTGACTGCTGAACGCCTTTACGAGGTTCTCGCGAAGCTAGGAACCGAAATCAATTGGAGTTATGTAGAGGTCAGTGGTTTGGCAAATGAGCCTACAGTTGATTAAGCAACACTTCCGAATTTTGGTTGATTTATGCAAGTTATTCGTCTGGACAAATCTATAAGTGAGTATGAGTCAACTGGCACACGTTTGCGGAACGGGAGACTACTGCCTTGGTCAAAGAGATAATCATTCTACGTGAAGGCGGCATTCTAATCTTCCACTACAGCGTCACGGGCACAAAGAAACTCGATGAGCTTGTAGCTGCCTTCCTGTCAGCAGTAGGTTCTTTCGCAGAAGAAGTCGGTCAAGACCAAATCAGAGTGATGTCTTTCTCCTCCAACAAACTGGTGTGGGAGCGAAAGGGCGACCTGTACTTTATTGCTCTTGTTGCTGAAGAGGACAGTGGCGAGATACACCGGGTAATTCTGAAAGACATTGCGGAGCAATTCGTTAGTTTATTCTACACCGAGCTCCTAAAGGATCTCCCGAACTCAAGGGTGTTCAGACCCTTTGCGGACATAGTAGAAGCGATTCTTCAGAAATTCGATGGCGTCCCCGGGCTGGCACGACGGTATCGAACGGCGTTGCTTCCAGCAGATGATATTAGAAGTCTGAAGGCGACACTATCGGAGATTGAACTAAATAGAGATATCCTACGTGGCAGTATGATCACTTGGGATGGCTACGTTGTAGTTTCTAATTTGAGAGCGTATGAGCTTGAAGCAGCGCTCGATTTTACGCCGCCTTTCGCTAGTTCCGAATCGTCGGAAACAGTCAAAATGATTGAGCACTCCTGTCTTGACCCATCCAATTCATTCATGCTTGTTAGAGTGAGAAATAAGGGGGTCTGTGCGTTTGTTATTGCACTAGGACTCTCGGAAAAGACGTATGTAGAACTCGTAAGCCCCTTTGTAACACGCATGCAAATGACTAGCTTTTTTGACATCAAGAAATTTGACCCTGAGCGAATGGAGAAACCGATTGTCTTCTATGAATACGATGCAGTGATTCCTGCGCTTCCACTTGAAAAAGTTAAGCACGACTCAGTAATTGTATTTACGAATTTATCAGACGAGATGCGTGAAGGCGGCCATAATATCGTCAACTCTCTGGGTAACAATAAGACAATAGCAGACATCCAAGAAAGCAGCGGCTTGGAGCGGGAACAGACCAACGAGATACTAGCTCAGCTAATTGCAAAGGGATTG
>JAGLUV010000096.1 GCA_023134215.1 Candidatus Thorarchaeota archaeon
GAAGTCCTGTACGACCCGACAAGAGAAAAGCTTGTGTTTGACAGACCTTGGCTGACCATACATGAACATGTCACTGAATCGCCCGTGCTCCATTATTCGCTGCATACTGGACCTTGAAGCCATGAGGGGCGCACGTCTCAGTATATCTCACTTTTTCAGAAAACACCATATTCTGCTGCACTATTTGTCGTTAGTCTTTTATAGCTGTACTCTGGAACCAAGTTAGCTCTCATAGAGAGTGGAGTTCGGAAAACATGCAACTAGAAGCTTTCATATTACCGGCTGTCATGTTCTTGGTTAGCTTGATAGTTAACGCTCTTCTGTTGGGCGTTGTATTGGGCTGGACGAAAGGCGAGAACAGGGAGTTCGGAGACACAATCGTAACTGCCCTCATCGTATCTATCATTAACGCAATCCCTATCGTTAACATATTCGGATGCATCATCGCATGGTACATAATCAAGACCCGCCACGAGCAGACTTGGGGCGGAGCGATTACCACCTGGCTTGTGCTAATCATCGTCTACTTCATCTTGCTGATTGTCATTGCAATACTATTCCTTGGTGGATTGATGGTTCTCTTACCAACACTGCCAATCTAATGAATAGTCACAATTGACATGAATGGCAAGTAACGAAGATTGTTAGAGCAGTGAAGGAGAACGTTTAGGGAGTGTCGGATAAAAGGCCCTGTCGGGAAGTCCTATACGACCCGACAAGAGGAAAGCTCGTGCTTAACACACGAGAGATAGTTCGACACCCCCTGCGTTTCCTGCGGACTGGAGGTCCGTTTCTCACTGCTCATCATCCTTTTTGCGCAGAATACGAAGGCCATGTATTTCACTGGCGAGGGCGTAGCTGGTGTATTGGCTGTTTCTTCAGCTCGATTTCGTTTGCGGCAATAATGCTGGCTGTGCTAATGGTCTGGTTCTTCAACCTGATTCCTCTGAGTAGGTTCTGGCTCTTTTACGGAGGTGTAGCTGGGGTTGTCATATCCCTATTGTGCAGTATCTTCCATCTCACCGAGAACAAGAAGGTGAAAGTAGTTGCCAAAATCCTGCTAGGTGCAGCCTTTGCAGCTATGGTATGGTCCATCCTGCTCTATGAAGGGTCTATCACCTCAGGACTGGACGAAAAGATTGGACTGATTCTGTTTCTGTATATTCCAATAATCACGTTGATGAATGGGCGGAGAATGATAGAGATCGGAAAGACATGCCAGGGATGCGATTACAAAGGACGATGGAGCCGCTGCCCGGGTTTTGAAGACCTTCTATGTGATATGGTCGAGGAGGGGTTCTTGCACCCCAAGCCGAAGAAGGAACGCCCTCAAGATTCACCTGAGGCACAATGAGTGGACATCGAGTCCTTGTGCGAAGTCACTAACACCTACAGCTTCCTGAAGTAGATCTCAGTAATTGCCTCTGTGGTAATCCGTCGCTCTGGTGCCTTAGACCTCAGAATTCGGAGTCCCTTAGTAAGAGTCATCCTAGAATCACCTCACACCAGTCAGAAAAGCATAGCCAATCGCTTCAGTGGACTGTGCTTTCACCATTCTTTTCCTTTTCATTACGATGTTCCGGGAGATAGTCGCTAGAGCCATTGCATTTCACAGGTACATATGG
>JAGLUV010000097.1 GCA_023134215.1 Candidatus Thorarchaeota archaeon
ATGCCTAAAAAAGTTGCCAATTGGGCTCAAACAAACTAGATGAAGGCTCCAGCCGCCCTCTTTATTGTAACAATTTCCTCCAACACATCCAGCTCTGGCTGCGTTAAATCCTCAGAAAATTTCTTTCTGATTGCAAGAATATGTTTGTCAGGCACGTCTATGTAGAGCACCTCATCATCCTTTACCTGCCTACCAATGCTGGGACCTCGGATAGACACCGCAACTTCCATTCCATCAGTTGCTTCATCTATCGTGACACTTCTATCCTGAATCTGCAGAATGGTTCCCACGCGTTTTCCTTGTCCATTGATGAGGGCTGTTCTTGGCTTCACAACGCCGCTTACTTTGACACCTACAACTGCTGGTTTCTTCTGCCTGAATACATAGTCAGGTATGAGCGTAATCTTTCCAGGCCTGACAATTGAGCCAAGCGATTCAGCCTTTGCCTGCTCTCGTTTCACTATGAGCCACGCGTTGAAATCATCAAAGAGGCGATAGATCACCTCATTCAAGAACACCTCGACTCCGTATTCCGCAGCTAAATCCTCAATATCAGGCGCAAACTTAACGTTGAATCCCAATACGACCGCGTTGAGAGGATCTGTATCCCCTGCGGCTTGGGCCTCAATTATGTCCCTTCTAACAATCTGACCAACATCAGCAATCCGTACTGGAATCTTGCGTTCATGCAAAAACTGACTGACTGCCTCTAATGAACCAAGAGTATCGGTCTTCAGAACAATACCGGATGAATCCTTCTGAATGCGTATTGAGCTGACCTCATCACGTACTTTGGACTTGATGCTTTCAAGTTCATCTAAGTCACTAACTGCATAAACTGGTGCGCCCGCCAGTGCTCCCTTGATATCGGGAGACACGATTTTGATACCCGCAGCAGCATGCACCTCATCAACGTGTGTAAACTTCTCCTTTGGATCTCTAATCTCATCAAGCGCCTTTGGAAGCAGTAATGCTCTGATTTTAGCAACTATGACATCGTCGAGACCGCCGACCACCACAGTATCAGATTTCTTCAAAATCCCCTCATAGATTATTGTGTCAAGCGTTGTGCCCAGACCGGTTTCCTCTCTGACCTCTAGTATCGCTCCTTTGGCCGGACCGGTGGAAACACTGAGCCTATCCTTAAGGTACTGCTGAGTCAGTCCTGAGAGGACCATCAACAGCTCAGGAATGCCATCCCCGGTCTTCGCACTAGTAGGCACAATGGCCACAGTTTGCGTGAAGTTCTCTACACGATCATATCTTTCCGAAGCGATTCCGTTTGCAGACAGTGCCCCAACAATCTCGTAAAGACGTCGGTCTAGCTCGTTCTGTATTGTCTTATTTTGCGACTTTATGGCTTGGAACAGGTCGACATCTGGAACGCTCCTCCATCCTGGAACCTTGTCGAGCTTGTTAGCAGCAATGAGGAACGGGGTTTTCCCTGATTTCAGTATCTTCAATGATTCATAGGACTGGGTCAGTGGGCCCTCATTGATGTCCACCACTAGTATCGCTATGTCAGCTATCGCTCCACCACGTCTTCTGAGGTTCAGGTATGCTTCATGGCCTGGAGTGTCAATGAAAAGCAGGCCATCGATTGTTAATTGGGTGTTGACGCTATCCAAGAGGTTCCCGCAAATGGAAAGAATCGTTTCAGTCGGGAAAAACGATGCGCCAATATGTTGAGTGATGCCAGCCGCCTCTCGATCCTGCACTGCCGTACCTCGCATCTTGTCCAGTAGTGAGGTTTTTCCATGGTCTATGTGTCCGAGTACCGTGACAATGGGGGAACGCAGTTTGGCTTCCTGAGTCATCAATAGCCATCTCACAAGAAGATTGATGCCACCCCATTTTCCCTAGCTTATGAAACTGTCGTTTCCGATAGCCGTGCCACAACCCTGAAATAACAAATGACTGCGTTCGGCATCAACAAGATAGACATAGTTCGGTGAAGCAATTGGAACGCTCTTTTGTAATAATCAAACCTGATGGAACCGCTAGAAGAAGAGTTAGTGCCTTGGTGGTCAAGGCTCTGCTGGATAGAGGATACAACGTCCGTGCCTTCAAGGAAATGAAGGTATCCACGTCGTTGGCTGAAATGCACTACGCGGTCCATAAGGGGAAACCATTCTTTCCCTGGCTTGTAGACTTCATAACTTCCGCCAATGTCCTAGCAATGATTCTCGAGGCTGATAACGTAATCGAGGGCGTTCGTGAAGCGCTTGGTGCAACATTCGTTCAGAAGGCTTCATCCGATTCACTAAGGGGACATTATGGAATATGGGCTGGCATTAACATCGCTCATGCATCTGATGGACCCGATACTGCAAGAACTGAGATATCTCTTTGGAAGAGTGAAGGCGGCGTAGAGGAGTCTGATGATGCAGAGGCTTCCGCTTGGGCCTATATCAACAAGTACAGTTCTGGAAGCGCAGATTATACCATGGATATTCGTAATATTGTCAAGGAATCCATTGAGAATAGAAACACATCACCTGCTGTTCTGAGCTCGCTGAAAGATCTGCTAGACAAAGATGCAGACGGAATCGAGAAGAAATCAATTGACGCTCTGGCAAACGCAATTTTCGATTATATTAAGGAAGAAGTCGAATAAAAATGACATCAGGTGGCAAAAGGTGCCACCTATGCCTTTTACATGAAGATTCGAACAGGTGCTTCAGCGCTTTGCTTTGCCACCCTTTTCATAGGCTGCAGTCCACTTGGTATCCCTAGGTTTCATCTTCCGATTTATCCTATTGACCTTGCACTTATTCGAACAGAACCATAGTACAGCCCCATCTTTTGTCTGTACGTAGGCCATGCCCGTGCCAGGCTCGATGTCCTTGCCACAGAAGACGCATTTCTGTGTTCCAACCACACCTAGCGCCTCCTCATCTTACGAGCTTCACGTTCAGTTTCTCGGAGAGAGAGAATATCGCCCTCTCTGACAGGGCCTTTCACGTTGCGAGTGAGCACCCGACCTCTATCTCGTCCGTCTAATATCTTGACTCGGACTTGGGTGATTTCCCCGGTCACTCCAGTTCGTCCCAGAAGCTGGATAACCTCCGCCGGGATTGCGGGAGTCCTATCTGAGTCATCACTTGTTTTACTCATCTAAAGCCATCACCTAGAAGAGCACTACTTGCGCAGTCCAGCTATCTTCTCAACTAAGTCATCAACAAGGTCCTTCGCCTTGCCATCAATGACGATAGCGACCGCTGCTGTGGGACGTTCGATGCCACAGGCATTCCCAAGGTCCTTCTTGCTATCCACGAAGATATATGGTGCTTTCTTATCATCACAGAGACCTGGCAAGTACATGATGATCTCTGGAGGTTCTACATCCCCTGCAACCAGCACAAGACGTGCGATTCCACGCTCGATGGACTTGGTTGCTTCATTTATTCCTTTCTTGATGCGTCCTGTATCTTTGGCCATCTCAAGAGCCTCGAGAGCCTTCTTCTGGAGCTCCTCGGGGTATTCAACTTCAACAAAACTCGGTTTTGGCATTGTTATCTACCTCTGTTTTCACATCATTGGTATGAGTGTCTACTGACGCACCTGTTGCAAAGGATGCGTTCTCGTCGCTGTCATGCCTACTTCTTTTAAAACTGTCGAACTAGTCCGACTCAACAACCATGGTAGGCATGTCTAATAGCCTAGTTCCCTGATTGCCCTTGCTAGGTCATCATCACTTGCTTTGCAATGAGCAAGAACC
>JAGLUV010000098.1 GCA_023134215.1 Candidatus Thorarchaeota archaeon
GGGGCTGTCTGAGCTATTGTAGCATTTAGACAAATAAGCCGAGGTAGCCAAGCCCGGATTACGGCGCCGGTCTTGAAAACCGGTGTGTTCGCACTCATGAGTTCAAATCTCATCCTCGGCGCCATTACTTCTTCTGCAAGTTCTTACTGAGGTACGGACCAGTATCTGTGAACCCAAGAGCACGGTAGTACGGCTTCACGCCAATGCCGCTATTTACTAGGATTCTATCGACTTCGAATTCGTCGTGTCCGATTTGCTCTGCAGCGGCAATCAGCTTCTCCCCCATCCCTAGATGTTGCCAGGCACTGGGATCTCGTTCTCCGATGTTCACTACGGGTCCATAGACGCGCAGTTCTCGAATCATAACGCAATTCCTATCCCTAACCTCAGGCCTATGTGCGTCTTCGCTGGGCCTCCTCAGTCTGAGAAAGGCAAATATCACATCAGAATCAGGCGCCTCAAAAGAGAGGAATGACTCGACACCTCCAGACGCATCGTAATCCCTCCGCACAAGTCGAATGGAATCGAAATCAGCATGCTCATCGTTTCTCATCTGGAAATGGCCAATCTCCCTGAATCTTATCGTTGGATTTCTAAGATTCAAGGATTTCATTCTCTGATTCACTAATTCCCGAAGATTACCTACATCTAATCCGGCTTCAATCTGATGGAGTGGAATGTCGCGCTGCATCCGCTGAATTCGAACATACTCGGGCATTTCACTTACTGCTTTAGCAATCAGATAAACCGTCTGCTCGGTTGTATAGGGCCTGTAGTTGCCATTTATCCACCATTCATGCAGTTTTGTGTTCTTTGTGACGATTGTCGGGTATATTTTCAGCATATCTGGACAGAAATGTGAATCCTTGAAGAGCGTTTCAAACGTCACAAGGTCATCTTCGGGGGAGCTTGTGGGCAGTCCTGGCATCATGTGATAAGCGACTTTCAGCCCACTGTCGCGAAGTAGCTTGGTTGCCTGTATTGTAGCCTCAACATCATGACCGCGCTCTACAACCTCTAAAACATCATTGGAGAGTGTTTGCACACCGATTTCTACCCTTGTTGCGCCCATTTCCAGCATATCGTCAAGGCTCGCCTCAGTTACCCAGTCAGGGCGTGTTTCAAAGGTCGTGCCCACGTTGCGAACGTCTGAAGACTCGTTCAACGCCTTCGCTTCGTTCAAGCTTTTGCTCCGTATGCCATTCATTGCATCGAGGCATCCCTTGACGAAGAATTCACGATATTCTGCTGGTTTAGAGCACCAGTCACCACCCATCACTATGAGCTCTACTTTCTCAATTGAATGACCAATTGTGTGTAACTGGTTCAATCTGCTTTCAGCTTGTCGATAAGGATCAAACTCGTGCTGCAAACCCCTCATCGTCGCAGGTTCATGGCCTGTGTAGCTCTGCGGAACGCCAGCCTCAGGACCGCCTGGACAGTATGCGCATTTGCCGTGCGGACAGGCATATGGCTCCGTCATTGTGGCCACGACAGCCACACCAGAAACTGTGCGCACCGGTCGTTTCTGGAGAAATGGCCTCAGAACCTCGAGTTCCTCAGGAATCGCTGCCTGAAGTATGTCTGGATTTGATGGGACTCTTGCACGTCTGTACTTGCCGCATATTTTGTTCTTGATACGATTGACTACACGACGGTCTAAGGGATGATCAGAGCTTAGAAGTGCTTCAATAATCTCCCTGTGGAGCGCATAGTCATCGTCATGAATAGGCATGGTGTACAGTTGGTCACCGATTCGCGATAATGATGTTGTGGTCGGGTTGCGCCCATTGGATAGCTTTTTATGAGTACTTTGTGGGTTCACCTATAGCACTGAAAAGAGGTAGTACAGATGCCAGGTTCACACGGATCCCTAACAAAGGCGGGCAAAGTTCGAGAGTCAACCCCAAAGGTAAAGGGTCGTGAGCGTCACACACCCATTCCACGCATCCGCCATAAGAGGAACTACATCAAGCGGGTCATCAAGGGACAGGTTATCGGAGTCCGCAAGTAAGAGATAGCGCATCCTTCTTGAGCAGTGTCTTCGACTCTGCTAGAATCGTATTTTTACTCCAGTGGAGTCACGGTGATATTTCCCGAATTCTTCTATGGCATTCAATCTGTTTCCAGTGAATACGGGACCTTCCACGCAGACCAAGTCACCAGTTGGGTCCAGAGCACATGTGCCGCATATTCCGCATCCGCACTTCATGAACCTCTCCAAGGATGCTTGAATCGTGATACCCATCTCTTTGGCAATCATGTGGAGTTTAGCCATCATCGGTTCGGGTCCACAGGTGTAAATGGTGTCGTAGCGTGCATTCTGGAATAGTTCACGAGCAGCATCTGTTGCAATGCCTTTGAAACCTGCTGAGCCATCATCGGTGGCCGCTTGGACATTAAAGCCATCACATGCCAATCTCTCAAGTTCATCAACATATAGGAGCTCATTCTTGGTCTTAGCTGCCACTAGTGCAGTCACATCAATCCCTTGCTCACGCAACTGATACGCCAGCGGTC
>JAGLUV010000099.1 GCA_023134215.1 Candidatus Thorarchaeota archaeon
ATCCAATGTTCCATTTTCATGACACAGCTTATGTCAACGACCCGCACGTCATTGGTCAAAACAAGAGAATGATAGCAATCAACTCTGCGCTTGAAATCGACCTAACAGGACAGGTATGTGCGGACTCGATTGGTCATAGATTCTACAGCGGGATTGGCGGCCAAGTTGACTTTATCCGCGGCGCATCGAAATCCCCGGGTGGCAAAGCCATAATCTGCATGCTATCAACCGCAATGGACGGGGAGGTTTCAAGGATTGTGCCGCGCCTCAGCGAGGGAGCAGGGGTCGTCACAACACGGGGCGATGTCGACTATATCATCACTGAGTACGGCCTTGCCACACTCCACGGAAAAACAATACGAGAACGTGTTCTGTCACTGATTGCAGTGGCTCATCCAAAGTTCAGGAATGAGCTATTGGAGGCGGCCAAGAAGATGCATTATGTGTTCGAGGACCAAGTGCCATTTCAGGTCCAAGGCACATACTTTGCGACGGAATACGAGTGTCAAGAAACCTTCAAGGGTCCCGAGGGGGATGTCAACGTGCAATTCAGATTGATTCGTCCAGATGACGCAGACCGAATCAAGGAACTGTTCTATGATCTAAGTGAGGAATCTATCTATTTCCGGTTTCTTACTCCGCTGAGAAGTCTCAGAAGGCAGACACTCCAAGACTTCTACAATGTAGACCAGGACCGCGACATCTCGATTGTAGCAGTAATCAGTACCGACGACGAGAAAGAAGTTGAGGAAATAATTGGAGCAGGAAGATATCTGCTGGACCGAAGCAAAAACGAGGCTGAGTTTGCTCTACTTGTAGAGGACGATTACCAAGGTCGAGGAGTAGGAACATTCTTGCTAAGCCATCTCATGCGCATTGCCAAAAGCAAGGGTGTCAAGAGATTCATTGCATACGTCCACCCCCAAAACCAGAAGATGGTTCGCTTCATCCACAAGACCGGGAAAGTTGTGGAGAGTAATCTGGCCATTCAAGATGAGGAATACACATTCAAACTTCAGCTATGAGAATGTGGGTGACATCAAACTAAACATCGCCCACTACACTCAAAGGCAGGTTTCTTCTTTTCACGCGTGAAATCAACACTGCTTTCGATGTGGTGACCATGAAGGAATTCCTACTCAAAGCTGGCACGGTAATAATTGGCAATGGTGAAACCATGAGCGATGTTTCTCTCTTAATTCGAGGAGAGAGGATAGTGGATGTGGGAGCAGGTCTGAGCGCAGACGCGAGTGCAGTGACAATGGACTTCTCAGATAGAGTAGTGATGCCTGGAGTGATCGATACTCACATACACGTCTGCTTTGATGGGACGAGCACCAACCCAGCCGAGAATAAGAATTTCTCGGACGATTACTTAGCAATCCGAGGTGCGGGATTTGCAGAGCAGATACTACAGCATGGAGTCACCACCATTGGAGATGCAGCATCCCGAGGTGATGTTTCCCTTGCAGTCCGTCAGGCGATTGAAAATGGGATCATTCGGGGGCCTCGAATGCTTGTCTGTGGACGGATGATAACGATTACTGGTGGACAAGACAAGGACTTTGGGCAAAATGAAGCAGATGGCCCAGATAACGTTCGGCGGGCAACAAGAGAAGAAATCGCGCGTGGTGTGGACTTCATAAAGTTACTTGCCACTGGCGCAATCTCGTCTGCGAAGACAGAGTCAATGAGCGCCCAGTTCAGCAAGGAAGAGATGCAGGCGGCCGTTGAAGAGGCTCACAAGGTAGGCAAGCGCGTTCATGCTCACGCCTACGGCGATGTTGGAATGGAGAATGCTGTGCTGGCGGGCGTTGATGTTCTCGTGCATGGCCATCCAATGACAGAGCGGATAGTTGACATAATGAAGAAACATGAAACACTACTCATGCCAACTCTGGTGGCGTACTACGAGTCCTTCCAACATCACGGTGATGGGCTCTTGCCCGAGTACATGATTCGCAAGGAGAAGGAGTTGTTCCCTTTGATTGAAGAGGGTTTCAGAGGAGCAGTGAAGGGAGGAATCAAGATTGTGCTTGGGTCAGACTCGGGGATGCCCTACACAC